>JBGVFH010000033.1:0-39716 GCA_045120955.1 Eubacteriales bacterium
ACAACTGTTTATAAAAGGTAGGCGGGAGGATGGCTGCGGGCTCTGCTCGCTTTTTTATATATTCTACATATGTCACTACCACGCAAACATGTTTTTTGGTTTGTTTTTTGTGCATCTTGCCATATTTTCAAATAGTTCTGCAAAAGTATTGACTATATTTTACTAATACTGTAAAATATAGTTGCAGATACTAACAGTCTGCAACTATATTTATGAAAAGAGGAATTATTATGAAAAAGAAAATGATTAAGCTATTGTTGAACATACTAATTCTCATCTGTATACCGATGTTTTCATCATGCATAGCAGAATCTATAGATAGTACAGCAGAAACAGTGGATATGACCGACCTTGATACATCAATACAGGGTGGCGGCACGGAAGATGATACTTCATCAGATTCAGGTAATACAGATAAAGGAAACTTGGGAGATACCGATATCTATTGTACCTTCTACAGATACAACGATGCATATCATAACATTTCCAATACACTTTCGCAGCTTGTCTCGGGTGGCAAAGAAGATATCGAAAACTTTGTCAACATCTTCTCGGATGGCGGACTGTCAACAGGACTGTTTTGCGAATATTACTCAATAACCGAAGAAGAATACAAGGCGTTTTGCGAGAAGCAGGACGATTACAAACAAAACATATCAAAGATAGAAGCTATACGCACACAGATAAAAAATAATGAGTCAGTAAACGAAGATGACCTGTTTTCTTATGCATACGTGCTGTGGGAGCTGCATTTCGGTGACTACAGAAACAACGAGGTCTTTTATAACAAATATTTTGATGCCGAAAAATGCAAAGATCTGACCATTCTTCCGGATAACAGTTGCAACCACATCAGCATGTATCACACAATAGATCACAGACTCCTTGAATATGTAGGCGTTGTAAACGCCATGGAATTCAAAGACCAATTCGGTGCAACAGAGGATTTTAATATTGTAAAATTCGTAGAATATTTTGACATTGACAAAGAAGAGTTTAAAAGCATCATAGCAAACTACAGCAAAATGTCAGATCCTAATGTTATATACCTATATTCTCCTCTTCCATACCCTTTAGAATATCTCTACGGAGACGAATCCGCACAAAAACTGTGCTTTGAAGTTCACAAAACAGCTCAGTAACAACAAGCAAAAAGAGCCTTTACGGCTCTTTTTGCTTGTTGTTATATCGTAACTTTGACATCTGTTCCATCTGAAAGTATCGGCATCAGGGTATCTTTTATCCTCTGCTTAAATGCTGCCGCATCAAAGCTGTCGCAGATATACCTCGGGCTCTCTCCTATCGAATACGCCTTTGAAATTCCTATTGTGTGATACGGCTCTATATTTATCTGCTGAAGATTTGAAAGCTTTTTTGCAAGAGAAGCGATATACATAAAGTGCTGCTCTGTATCATTTACATTCGGAATGATGGGACAGCGCAGTACCGTTTTTGCTCCTGCACGGTCGATGGCAAGGAGATTTTCATGCATTTTTATACCGTCGCTGCCTATGTACTGCTTATGCTTTTCCCCGGGTGAGAGCTTGCAGTCATAGAGGAAAAGGTCGACATATTCCATCGCCTCGAGCATATCCTCGAGCTTTGCCGCGCCTGAAGTCTCAACGCAAGTGTGTATTCCCTCTGGCTTTGCCTTGCGCAAAAGCTCGATCAAAAAAGCACTTTGATAAAACGGCTCTCCTCCTGACACGGTCATACCACCGTCGTTTTTGTAAAACAATCTGTCACGGAGCACCGTTTTCATAACCTCTTTGGCGCTCATTCTCTTTCCTATGACAGACAACGCATCTGCAGGGCACGCATCGGCACATTCAAGGCAGGCCGTACACAAAGAGCGGTCAAACGTATGCCCCTGCTCGCTTATCTTATGTGCCCCCTCTTTGCACACACTCACACATTTGCCGCATCCGATACATGAAGCGGCAATATATGAAAGCTCCGCACATCTTTTGAGCGATTCGGGGTTATGGCACCATACGCAGGAAAGCGGACATCCCTTCAAAAAAACCGTTGTACGAATTCCCGGCCCGTCATATATAGAAAAGCGTTGGATGTCAAAAACCGTGCCGAGAGCATCAGATGTTGTGTTCATTTCTGTCAATGATCTCCTGTTGCATTTCAGGTGAGAGCTTTGTAAAGTAAGCTGAAAAGCCTCCGACGCGAACGAGAAGATCTCTGTAATTTTCGGGATGCTCTCTTGCGTCGATCAAAGTGTCTCTGCTCACAAAGTTTAGCTGAAGCTGAAAACCGCCCATACGCATAAACGTACGAACAAATTCAAGCATCTTATCCTCGGAATCGCCTTTCGCACAGTTGGGTGAAAATTTCATATTCACGGCAATACCGCCAAGGAAATTGCGGTGATCCCACGAAAGCACGCTCATTATAGCCGCAGTAGGTCCGTTCGTTTCTCTTCCCTGAACGGGGCTTGAGCCGGATGAGAGAGGATATCCCGCATATCTGCCGTCAGGCGTTGCCGCCGTGCGTTTTCCGTGCGTAGCGTGCTCCCAATAAGAGAACGCTCCGGGAATAAGAGTTGAGCCTCTGTAGGTATACAGCCCCTTGCAAGAGCGAAGAATCATGTCGGAGAGCAATATCGCAATATTATTAGTAGACTCGTCGTCAGTACCGTAATGAGGAAGCTTTTTTATAATGCGCTGCCGAAGCTCCTCATGTCCTTCATAATTCTTTTCAAGAATGTCGGTAAGCTCTGCCATCGTATACTCGCCCGTCTCGTATACGAGCGCATTTATTGCGGCAAATGAATCGACAACGTTTGAAAATCCGAGGAAGTTCGGCTCGACAAAGTTATATACAGCCCCTCCCGCATCGAGTGCCTTGCCTTTCTTGAGGCAATCGTCCGTAAGGCAGGAGGCTCTCGCCGTTTCTCTGCCGTTTCTCACACGCTCCATTTGCGCACGGTTGAGTCCTGTATTTCTTGTCGCTATTTCGTTACGCAGAGTTTTCTCAAACGCATCATAAAACGCCTCCATATCCTCTGCATCAGCGGCATTTTTCATTGTTTTCAGCAGCATTGCGGCAAGGTTGTGATAGGGCGATACGACGTGAATTCCCGATTTTCCGACCGGGGTCACCTCAACACATCCGGTATTGCAGTAGTTATGTGCATCACAGTGCGGTACGCCAACCCTCAAAAATCCCTCAACAATGATCCTGTCATTGAAAAGTGCAGGCTGTGCATATCCATCGGCATTAAGACGTATAGCCTTTCTTATCAGTTCCTCGCTCATGTCCTCGGTAACTGCAAGGCTGACCTTACCGTTAGCACTGCGTGCGTATTCTATTGCTTCGATACAGATATGTGTCAGCTCATTCTCTACCGTCTTTCCGTCGGGGGTAGTTCCTCCGACCATGGCATCAAGTGCGACACTCGGCGGTATATACGCCTCAGGCAACAGCAAAAAGCAAGCGTAAAGCTCAACTGCGTCCTCACGTGTAATGCGCCCTGCCGCTATATCCGCACGGTAAAGATCAATAAGATATCTGTCTACTCTGCCGAAAAAAAAGAGTCCCCACATTGAGAAATTGTAAAAATGTATCGCCTCAAGTCCCTCTCGGAAGGTGCGTGCAGGCTCTGCAGGGACATGATCCATCATCTCGGCGATTTCGTACAGCTCTTTTTTGCGTTGCTCTCTTTTTTCATTCTCGGCAAGCTCCCTTGCACGTGCGGCGTATCGGTGCTGAAGCCGCACAAGAGCCTCAAGCTCCATTCTGCAGCAATCGTAAAACTCGCATTTGTCAATATTCTCGGGAACATTGAGATCAAGTGCCGCCGCTCTGCAATTCACCTCGTCGAGAAGCCCGTTTACACCTATGCGGATAAGCTTTTCATAATCGAGCGCCATATGCTCGGCTGTTATAGGCGAGGAGCGCGGAGCAAATGTCATCCCTTCCTCAAGTCTCTTGTATTCTGCCGCTTCCTCCTCGGTAAGAGGAGTTACATCGGGCAGTCCCACAAGCAGCTCGTCATCGTTTATCACAGGCTCCATATGGTCGAGCAGATAGGCATCGGCATGAGACTTACGCAGACGGTAGGAATAAAGATGACCATTCCCCTCGAGAGCTTTCATATAGTTAAGCCTCTGACGGCGCGTACGGGTATATCCGAGCCTATCGACAAATACGGGTCCCTGCAAATAAAGCTCCCGTATTCGTTTTAATCTGTCAATAGCTTCCTGTTTCATATCTTTCCACCTCTCAAAATCAGCAGTTGAGTCCGCCGTTTATGTATATCGGCATACCGGCAATTCGGTTGCTCTTGTCTGACGCAAGGAACACAGCAAGGTCTGCCACCTCCTCGGGGTACGCCATGCGCATAAATGCGCTGTTCCACGCATCCGACTTGCCCTCGCTCCAGCCCATCATCTCGGTGGTAACAGGGCCGGGCGCAATGTTTTGAACTATAACTCCGCGGCGGAACAATGCTTTTGCAAGACCGCGGCACATTCCCATTACCGCCCATTTTGATATTCCGTAGGGCAAAGCATACGGCTGATGTCCGGTCTCGGAGCTGATGATGATTATCTTGCCCTTGACTTGCTCTGTCTTGTTTTCAATAAAGTAATTTGCCGCCGCCTGAGCGCAGAAATATGCGCCCTTTACATTTATGTCAAATACTTTGTCCCAAGCCTCCTCTTTTACTTCAAGAAGCTTTTGATAATCAAGCACACCTGCGTTGTTAAGTACAACATCAAGGCCGCCCATCATCTCTGCCGCCTTTTTTATTACCTCGGGTGCTTTTTGTACATCAGACACATCCCACTCGATGTAGTCTGCTGTCACAGAATGTTTCCTCAGCTTCTCGACAACGGGAATAAGAGTCTCGGCACGTCTTCCCGTAATAACAAGATCCGCACCCTCTTTTGCGTAAGCGAGCGCTATCGCCTCTCCTATTCCTCTGCTCGCACCTACAATAAGGATTTTTTTGTTTTTCAGCATATGTCCCACCTCCTGTAAAGTTTATGCTTTCAAGCTTGTTATATAACAAACAGAGTTTTTTGTCAAACAAAAAAACTTACAAAAAATTACACCTCATTTTTGTTACGGTAACAATGCAGTCATGCATATGTCATTCTATTTATTATAATAAATATTTATTTTTTTTCAATGAATTTTTTAGTCCATTTTGTATATTTGAGAATAAAATAACACCAAAAATGCGAAACCGCTGCAAAAAAACAATGATCGCCCACTCTCTTTTTTTCTTTCTATTGACAAAGGGAATATGTTGTGTTATTATATATGTGCAAATTGATAGAGGTGCGCTTGTACGATGAGTAAGCGGCAACAGGTATCCGTATACCGCACAGCTGCTAAAAGGCGACAGCGCCGAAGTTATGGAGGTTACGGAGCCTTCATTTCTGGTTTGGTGGGAGAATATCCGCCCGACTGTCATCAGAGCAAAAACGCTATGGTGGAGAGCTATCTGAATTTATAAGTACAAACTAACGCTTATTTTTCAGGTAACCGACGCACCGTCGGTTATTTTTTCGCCCTCCCGAAAGGAGAAAAACATGAAAAAGCAAACAGTATTTACAGGAAGCGCGGTTGCGCTCGTCACCCCGTTCAAGGACGGAAAGATCGACTATGAAGCATTCGGTGCGCTCATAGATATGCACTTAAACTCAAAAACGGACGCACTCGTTATCTGCGGAACAACAGGCGAGTCCTCGACACTCACAGACGAGGAGCACGTTGACGCTATACGCTTTGCCGTTGAAAAGTCGAACAAGAAAAAACCGATCATTGCAGGCACAGGCTCAAACGACACCGAATATTCCCTCTGGCTTTCAAAAGAGGCTGAGGCTGCCGGTGCGGATGCGCTGCTGCTCGTAACGCCGTACTACAACAAGGCTACTGCCAAAGGACTCATAAAGCATTTTTCAAGAGTTGCGGACAACGTAAACATTCCCTCTATTCTCTATAACGTCCCCTCCCGCACGGGTTGTAACATTCCTCTCTCCGTATACAAGGAGCTGTGTGAGCACGACAACATCGTTGCTACAAAGGAAGCCAGCGGAAACATCAGCGCTATTGCAGAGATAGCGGCAGAGTGTGCAGGCAAGCTTGATATTTACAGCGGAAACGACGACCAGATAGTCCCCGTTCTCTCGCTCGGCGGCAAGGGCGTTATCAGTGTACTGGCAAATGTACTGCCCGATGAAACACACGATATCTGTCAGCTATACTTTGACGGTAAGGTAAAAGAAAGTGCGGCGCTTCAGCTCAAATATCTTGACCTTATAAACAAGCTTTTCTGTGAGGTAAATCCCATTCCCGTAAAGACGGCTATGGCTCTCATGGGCAAGTGCGGCATCGAAATGAGAGCCCCCCTGTGCGAAATGGAAGAGTCAAACAAGGCGGCGCTTACCGCAGCTCTCAAAAAACATTCTATTATCTAAAATCAAGGATACGATATGAACAAGACAAAGATCATCCTTTCGGGTGCTTGCGGCAGAATGGGCAAAGCAGTATACGAGATGGCGTGTGCCGACCCTTCATGCGAGATCGTGTGCGGAGTTGACATTTGCGCAGGCAACGCATCACTCCCATTCCCCGTATACGCCGGCTTTTCAGACATAAATGAATCGGCTGATGTGATCATCGACTTTTCGCATCACAGCGCAGTCTGCGATGTGCTCGGTTATGCAAAGCAAAAACGCATACCTGCCGTCATCGCAACAACAGGCCATGACGAGGAGGAGACGGCTCTCATTGAGCAAAGTGCTCAGAATATACCCGTTTTCTACTCACGCAATATGTCTATAGGCATCAACCTTATGATAAGCTTGGCGAAGAAAGCGGCAAGCGTGCTCGGCGGCAGCTTTGATATAGAGATAGTCGAGGAGCACCATTCAAAGAAGCTTGATGCGCCCAGCGGCACTGCTCTTATGATAGCGGATGCAGTCCGTGACACTCTTGACAACGGCACAAGCTATGTATACGACCGCCATCTTGACAGAAAGCCGAGAGGCAAAAACGAGATAGGTATTCACTCTGTAAGAGGAGGAAGCATCGTCGGTGAGCATGAGATAATTTTTGCAGGACAGGACGAGGTTTTCCGTATTCATCACTCGGCATTTTCAAGAGAAGTATTCGCAAAAGGAGCACTCTCGGCAGCCATGTTCCTTGTCGGCAAGGATGCGGGGCTGTACAATATGGAGCATATGCTCGGATAAGACTCAGTAAAAACCAAAAAGTGCGTACACACCGAAACGTGTATGCACTTTTTTCATGGCATAGGAAAGTGTACGGATCCTCACTCGCCGTTTTGCACAGCTTCTGTAATAAAAAAGCAACGATAACTGAGAGGACGGGTCGGCATACTGCTTTCCACCGTTTTTTAGAGCGCATAGCGTATGATGGCATACGCCTGAATGATACAGGCTACATCGACAAACACATGAAAGACCGTGTGTAACACGCTGTGCTTTTTTCCCACACTGTACAAAACCGCCCCGACGGTATACAATACACCGCCGAGAAGTATTAACAGAAAGCCCTCTATACCTATCGACTCAACCGTCGGACCGAGAGCAAATACCACAAACCAGCCCATGCCTATATAACAAAGCATCGCCACCTTGGAATATTTTTTGTGGTCTATAGAGGTAAGCACGGCACCGAATATCGCAAGCCCCCATTCAAAGCCGAAAACGAGCCATGCGACAAAGGGGTAGTTTACCCTCACGGCTGACAGCAAAATGGGAGTGTAGGTTCCGCATATGAGGAAGAATATCGTGCTGTGGTCGATCACCTGCATGACCTTTTTTGCGTATTCGGGCTTTAGTCCATGGTAGATACTCGACACCGAAAAAAGCAAAATGACCGTGCTTGCATATATCACGGAGCTGACCAGCCCCCACACATTATTGTTATATACCGACACAAAAATTGCCGCAAGCATTATAACTACGCCCATAGCCGCACCTATAATGTGTGTTGTCATGTTCGCTATCTCGTTCGCTCTCGTATAGTTCGGCAGTACCCTTTGACTTAGTGGTGTTCTTTGCATTATCTTTGTTTCCTTTCAAGCACTGTTTACTGCACTGCAAACGCCTGCTGTGCATTTGGTATCATACACCTTTTTTATTGTTAACGCAATCTACTCGTCTTAAATCACGTTCTACAGATAAAAAAGCAAAAAGTAGAGACTGAAAAACAGCCTCTACTGTCAGTAGAATTATTGATCTTTGCGTTTTTTTGTTATTTTTTCAGCCTTGAACAAAGAAAAACGATAAATAGCGACGGTATGAGCAAAAGAAATATCTGCCATATATTATACTTAGCAAAAAACACGTATACGGATAGCAAAGCTCCGAATATCAGCGCAGATATTATCTTGAGATTATCCTTACCTTTGTTCCATACGGAGTTCAGTACCAAAACCACAATGAGCGACACCGAAAGCGCATATGCAAAAACCGACAGTTCAATACTGCCGCCTATCCACATAAGCACGAACAGACCAAGGGCAAGCATCCATATACCGAGGACTATTATTGCACCGACCGTCCTTTTGTTGCCGCCTCTCTTATCTGCCGCCGCATTTTTGTGTTCAGGATGTTCGCAGGGGCGCTGTGCTGTATGCGGACTGAGCAAATAATCAACAGACACAGAAAATATCTCACTCATCTGCTTTATTACATAGATATCCGGAACAGCCTCACAGCGCTCCCACTTTGACACAGACTTGTCCGAATAGTTTAGCCGCTGTGCAAGCTCGTACTGAGTCATCTTATTTTCAGTACGCAAAGTTGTTATATTATTTCCGATTATAACCTTTAGATCTTCCATTTGTTCTCCAAAAATGAATTTTGTTCTATATTTTTATCTTTTGCCGCATGACTATGGCGGCTTTTTTCTTTGTCACAAACACCCCGAGTGAAATATATTGATAGAAGAGGTCGAAATCTGTTCCATGATTTTACACCTATTATAATATTTGGCATGTTTAGAAAGTTATTATATCTGGCAACAATAAGACTGTCAGGCAAAGGATGCCCAAATTTCGGTATGTGAGGGATTCATATATGTACGAGGAAAAAACAAATACCATAAGACGCGGCGATATATTTTATGCTGATCTGAGTCCTGTTATCGGCTCGGAGCAGGGAGGCCTTCGTCCTGTGCTGATAGTGCAAAACGATGTAGGAAACAAATACAGTCCGACCGTGATTGCCGCCGCCATCACAAGCAGACTGGGCAAAACGAAGCTCCCCACTCACATTGACATTTACGCAAAAGACGTGGGACTGTCAAAGGACTCTGTTATTTTGCTCGAACAGATACGCACGATAGACAAGAAACGCCTCAAAGAAAAAATGGGACATCTCGATGACAATATCATGAACGATGTCAACAACGCAATTTCCGTGAGCTTCGGTCTTGGGCATATTGCAATCGAGCCTCAGCCGGAAGAAGAAACACAGTACCGCCGCGCATATGTAGCCGAAAGTGACAGACGCACTATCGGGTAAGATAAGAAATTTTTTATTGCGGGAAAGCCCTCTCTGAAAAGGGTTTTCCCGCTCTCTTTTTATAAAAAGCGGGACAGTTTCTCCCCTGTCAATACGCCTCAAACTGCGACATATAAAGCTTTCGGTAAAAGCCGTCCGAGCGCATAAGCTCATCGTGCGTACCGCACTCGCACACGCCGCCGTCCCGCATCACTATGATCTTGTCCGCATGCCGTACCGTGGAGAGTCTGTGCGCTATTACAAAGCTGGTCTTTCCTGCCATGAGAGTGCGCATAGCCTCCTGTATCTTCATCTCGGTAGAGGTGTCAACATTGCTCGTCGCCTCATCGAGAACGAGCATGGGAGAGTCAAGAAGCATCGCCCTCGCTATGGTGATAAGCTGCTTTTGTCCTTTTGAAATGCTCGTTCCGTTATCAGAGAGCACCGTATCATAACCCTCGGGCAACGACATGATAAAGTTGTGTATTTTCGCCGCCTTTGCCGCTTCAATGACACGTTCCCTGCTGACACTCGGGTTTCCGTATGCTATGTTGTCATAAATACTTCCGCAAAACAGCCATGTCTCTTGCAGCACCATCGCATACGCACGGCGAAGCGAATTTCGGCGCAGAGTATAAATATCCTGCCCGTCAACACTTATTTTTCCGCTGTCGATATCGTAAAAGCGCATGAGCAGATTTATCAAAGTAGTTTTGCCCGCACCCGTAGGTCCGACTATTGCCACAAGGCTTCCCGCTTCAGCCTTCATATCAAAATTCTTGATGATAGTGCGCTCAGGTACATATCCGAACGTAACGTCGGAAAACTCCACCTCTCCGACCACATCGGTAAGCTCTGCGGCATCCGCCTTATCCTCAGCCTCCGGCTCTGCATCTATAAGCATAAACACACGCTCAGCCGCCGCAAAGGAGGACTGCAGCTCTCCGAGAATGTTTGCAAACTCGTTGATAGGACCTGAGAACTTTCTCGAATACTGAACAAAGCTGCTGAGGTCTCCGAGAAGTATACTGCCGTTCATGAAAAGCAGACCGCCGAACACGCTCACAAGCGCAAGAGATGCATTGTTTATAAAGTTTACCGACGGACCCGTGACAGTACCGTATGCTTCCGCCTTGGTATAGGCATCAACCGCCGCCTCGTTCTTTTTCTCAAAGCCGGCATTTACCTCGCTCTCACAGCCGTATGCCTTTGTTGTTTTCTGTCCCGAGAGCATTTGCTCAGCATAGCCGTTCATCTCTCCGAGGCACGCACTCCTGCGTCTGAAAAGCGGTCTTACCTTGCCTGTCAGCCACTTTGTAAAAAAGAAGGTCAACGGCACGGTAAATGCAAAGATAATGACCAGCCTCGGCGCAATGCTTATCATCATGACAAAAGATACCGTGACGGTAATGATGCTCTGCACTATCTGTAAAAGATCGCTGGACAACGACTGATTTACCGTATCTACGTCATAGGTAACGATAGAAATTATATCGCCCGGCTGATACTTGTCAAAGAATGACACGGGATACTTTGACATTGCATTCATGACATCACGCCGCATACGGTAAACGACATCACGGCTCAGATGTATCATAACACGGGAAAGAACATACGATATGACCGCCGATACGATATAACACACCAGCATTATTTGCGTATATTTAAATACCGAAGCAAAATCCACCTTGCCCGCCTCTGTGCCTATCGCATCTATCGCTTGCCCCGAGAGCTTCGGTCCCCAGAGTGCGAGCAGATTTGAGCATACGGAGAGGATAAGCGCACTGACTATCAGAAACCTGTTATGCCCGAGATATTTCCATAGTCTGAGCAAAAGACGCTTCTTCGAGGTTTTTACCGTTCCGAGTCCCCCTCTGCGATCGCCGCTTTGCTCTGCCCGTGTGTATCTTCCGCCGCCTATCATATTAGGATTTGCCACATTCACCGCCTCCTTCCACAGAAAGCTGAATATCCGCTATCTCTTTGTATATATCACAGCTGCAAAGCAGCTCTGCGTGTGTGCCGATCCCTGCTATTTTACCCTCATCGAGCACAATAATAAGGTCTGCGTGCATTATGCTGCTTATCCTCTGCGTAACTATTACAGAGGTAGTGGAAGAATACTCGCTTGCCAGTGCCTTTCTGAATTTTGCGTCAGTCGCATAGTCGAGCGCACTTGATGCGTCGTCAAGGATAAGTATCTCGGGGTCGGAGGCAAGCGCACGGCTGATAAGAAGCCTCTGTCTCTGTCCGCCCGACAGATCGTTTCCGCTCTGTGAAAGAACGTGCTCATAGCCGTCCTCGTATGCCTCTATGTACTCATCTGCGCACGCGATCCGTGCCGCTTTTTTTATACTCTTCTCGTCTATGTCTCTGAAATATCTTATGTTTTCGTATATGCTGTCCGCCATTATAAAGTCGTTTTGAAAAACGACACCGAACTTGCTCTTCAGTTCCTTCGGCTCAATGGAACGCAGGTCTCTGCCGTCGATGCGCACGCATCCAGAATCGGGGTCATAGGCACGGAGAAGCAGCTTTATTACCGTGCTTTTGCCCGAGCCTGTTGCGCCTATTATTCCGAGAGTTTGTCCGTGATAAAGCTTAAAGCTGATATTATCCGCATTGTTAGATATCTTATTGTACGAAAAGCTGACCCTGTCAAATTCTATATGAGCACCGCTGTTGTTTTGCGGCAAGGTCGTGTCGACATCAAGCCCGCCCCTCATCTCAAGCACAGCAGACACTCTTTTGGCTGACGCTTCTCCCTTTGACCACATGATAAAAATTCTCGTAACTCCGAGCATGGCATTCAGAATTATCGTAAAATAGTTAAGAAACGCTACGATAACTCCCGCTTCCGCCGCCCCCGAATTTATTCTGAAGGCTCCCAAAAGCACGACCATAGTAAGTCCGATATTGAGCACAGCCGCAGACACGGGATTTGTAAGTGCCATGATAGAGCCTACACGGCGGTCAACGTCGTACAGACGGCGGTTTACCGAGTCAAAGCGCTGTTTTTCATGCTCTGTCTTTGCAAGTGCTTTTATTACTCTTACACCGGTTATATTCTCTCTGAGCGTGCTGACCATGCCGTCAAGTACCGTCTGAGACTCAACGTAGAGGGGTACGCTTTTCTTTGTTACGGCGTACACCACCACCGATATTATCGGAAGCATTGCAACAAGGACAAGAGAGAGCACGATATCCATGCTCATTGTTATGATTATGCCGCCCACAAGCATTATAGGACCTCTGATGCCTATTCTTTGTATGCGGGCGAGCATTTGATTTATGTTATATGTATCCGAGGTGAGCCTTGATACCGCAGACGGTATTGTGAGAGAGTCAAGCTCTGCGGCGGAAAGCTCCCCTATTTTTGCAAACAGATCCGTGCGCAGCGACTTCGTTATTTTTCCGGCGCTTACCGCAGACATACGGTTTGCAACGAAGTTGAGCGCCAGACACACCAGCGCACACAACAGCATCGCCGCACCGAGAAAGTATATAGCCGCCGTATCCTTTTCGGGAACTGCGTTGTCGATTATGGTTTCAAGCAAAAGGGGGATAAAAAGCTCCGTTACGGAGGCTATCGTTTTTATAAAAACGGTAGCCGAAATATACGGCACATACGGCCGAATATACTTCAGTATTCCTTTCATTTTTTACTCCTGCCCGTATTTTGAGATTTTTGAGTGCCGCACCGCTCACTCGTCCGAGAGATAGTCCTCTTCGTCCTCTCCGTCCGTTTTGGTCTTTTCACTGTTTTTACGCTCACGCGCCGAGAGGATATTCACTGTTGCAAGACGCACGGTCAAATACAGCGGCACGGCTATAACTGCACCTCCGTGACCGAAAAAGCCCTGTATCACAAGCACCGATATGACCGACGCAGTGATAGATGCACGCACGCTTTCTTTGATAATATATTTCTGGAGGAATATATACCCGAAGAGCAGCACTACGGTAAACACAACGGCAAACCAAAGTGCAAGTCTGTATGAGGTAATAAACACAAGAAAAAACGATATTCCGAACGCCACCACCGTTCCTATAACGGGAACAAAAACAAGCACCCCTATCATAATGGAAATAAAGGAATACAGCGGCACGTCCATTATCCACAAAACTATATAAAAGACAATTCCGATAATAAGAGAATACAAAAGTCTGCCAGAGAAGAAATCGGCAAAATATCCGTAGACAGATATCAAAAAATCGTGCACCTTATGTGCCTTGTCCTCCGTCAAAAATGCATGAACGAGTCTGCGTCTGACCCGATTTATAAAATCAAGTGAGCACACGATATATATTGATATAATAAGACCGAGCAGCATATTTGACGCTTCCGAGAGTATTTTGTTGAGGTACTCCATCACTACGGGAGCATATTTTGAGATGCTGTCGTACGAGAGGTTGAGCGACTCGTCTATATAACCCATTATCTTGTCGCTCTCGCCCGAGAGTATCGGTACGGAATCTATCGTCGACCTTATCCATTCCTTTGCATTTGCGATATATGCGGGGATATTGGGCAACACCTCAGAGTAGGATTTTACAAGAGGTAAAAAAACTATAATGAGAAGCGCCGCCAATATCATCAGCAAGGTGAAATATCCAAATGTGACCGACAGTATCTTGCACGCAGCTCTGCTTTTTTTACCCTTGTAAAGAAAGCGGGAGAAGAACGACTGATACATATTGACCATGCCGTTTACGCAAAAAACGATAACGATAGCGTAAAGCACAGGCTTTATCGCAGACAAAAAATTTAGAAAGCTGTTTTTTACATATTCAAAGTGCAGCAGAACAGCGAGAAAAAGTACCGCCGCAAAAAGCACGGCGAGTGCGTAGAAAAGTATCCTGTTGGCCCGCTCGTTTCTTAATTTTTTCATTCTGCGCTCACCTCGCTCTCACTTGTTCTTTTGCCTTGGCTGTCCTTTTTCTCAATACCCGACAACTCCCGTTTTTTACACAGATATCTAACAGCTTCAATGAATACGGCAGCCACGGGAACTCCCACAAGAAGCCCCGCAAGCCCTAAAATATTCCCCATTACCGTGATAGAGACGATAATGCACAGCGGATGCATTCCCACCGTGTCACCGAGTACTCTCGGGGCAAGAATATTTGCATCTACCTGTTCCATCAGCAGATCTATTACGATAAACCACACAAACATCGACGGCTCGGATACAAAAACTATTACCCCGCCCAAAACTCCGGCAAATATCGAGCCGAAATACGGGATAAGATTGAAAACCGCCAAAATGACCGCAAGAAGCGGCGGATAAGGCATACGGGCAAGATAAAAAATAATGAGAGCTAAAATTCCAATGATCACCGACTCAAGTATGCGCCCCGAGAAAAAGCCGCCGAAGGCACGGTCAAGCACTGCCACGGCATTCTTTAACGCTGTTATCTGTTTTTCCTTTACAAAAGCACTCAAAACCCTTGTCACAAATGCTTTGAGCTTGTCAGCGTAAAGCATAATACCAAAAGCGCTTATAAGCGCAAAGACAGTCTTCATCGCTATATCTATAAAGCTGCCCGCAAACGAAATGATTGACGAAACGAATTGGTCCGCAAGCAAAAACGAGTCTACTATTACGCTTGCCAAAAACTGCTCAAGGTCAATTCCCCCGAGAAGGTCAGAAAGAGTGCTGTTATCTCCGAACAGCTCCGAGCCTCCGATGATTTTATCGGCAAGCTCCTCTGCAACCTTTATATATTCTTCGGCATTCATGGCAAGCTCCGTGTAGTTTGAAAACAGCTGAGGAATAAGCAACACCGATATAAGCACAACTACTACAAACATTATCGAAAAAGCCAATATTACGCTTGACGCACGGGCTGCACGTATTCTCCCTCTTTGCTTGAGCGAGACAAAAACCTTTCGCTCGAAGAAACGCACGGCGGGCAGCAGCAGATATGCTATGACAAAACCGACAGTTACGGGAAGCATGACGTCCCATACGTACCCAAAAAAGCCGAAGACCTCGTCTATCCGAAACGCACCCACGACACCGACTATTGCCGCAAGCAAAAAAAGCGTTATATACAAGGCTGCCGTGCGGTACCTCTTTTTTATGTCCTTTTCTTGCATATTATCCCCTTGTTAATGCACTGTATAATTATTTTATGTAACAGATAAACTGTTATTATATTATTATACTTTATATACACTTCCAAATCAAGTAAAAAGAGGTAAATTAAATATTATTGTAAATTATTGCCTTTTGATTTATTGTATGTTATAATATACGCAGAAAATCTTGCCTTGCAAGCTTTTGGGCTTCGCCCTCTTGCGCCTCTGCGCAACTGCGTTCTTGACGGCTTCGCAAAAATGTCCTTGCGAGCAAACATTTTTGCCTCATGGTAGAATATACGCTGTGAAATTCTTGCCTTGCAAGCTTTTTATTTTTTGATATAATAAACCTTTTTTTCGGAGGAATAAATATGAACAATCTCGGTTACTGCTCCTCTGTCGAAACACTTATCGACAGAGCTCTCGAAGAGGATATCGGAACGGGAGACATCACCACACTCACCACAATATCGGAGGAGGCACAGGCACACGGCAAATACATTGCCAAAGAAGACGGCGTGCTCTGCGGTATTGACCTTGCTCGGCGCGTTTACGCAAAGCTGGACGACAACATCGAATTTACAGCGCACAAGCACGACGGAGACGAGGTAAAAAAAGGAGAGGTCATAGCCGAAGTAAAAGGAAAGGCTGTTTCCCTCCTCACAGGTGAGCGTGTAGGACTCAACCTCATGCAGCGCCTCAGCGGAACAGCAACCCGCACAAGAGAATGCGTTAAAAAGATCGAAGGAACAAACGCTGTTATAGCAGATACAAGAAAGACCACTCCCGGACTTCGCGTGCTCGAAAAATACGCTGTCAGAGTCGGCGGAGGCTCCAATCACCGTTTTAATCTTGCTGACGGTATTCTTATAAAAGACAACCACATCGTTGCGGCAGGCGGAATTAAAAATGCTGTTGAGCGGGCAAGAAAGAATGCTCCTCATACCCTCAAGATCGAGGTAGAGATCGAGACCTTTGAACAGCTTAGTGAGGCGCTCGAAGCAAAAGCCGACATCATCATGCTCGACAATATGTCATGCGAGGATATGGCAAAGGCAGTTGAGATAGTCGGCGGCAGAGCAAAAACGGAAGCATCCGGAAACATGGGAGACAAGGATCTGTATGAGGTTGCAAAAACAGGTGTTGATATAATCAGCATCGGTGCGCTCACACATTCCGTACGCTCACTTGATATCAGCTTGAAATTCACAATAAACTGACTGCAAATTTGACAATAAAGGGGAGCGGATATAATGCGCCGTTATCTTACGGAATTTGATACAAATAAACTGCCGGTAATAAAAACGGATGTTCTCATCGTGGGAACAGGTCTTGCCGGACTATTCGCCGCTATTCACATTTCTACCGAAAAGAAATGCATCGTAGCGACAAAAACAGATATTGAGTTTTCCAGCTCGTGGCTCGCTCAGGGCGGAATTGCGGCGGTGATCTCACCCGACGACAACATCGAAAGCCACGTTTCCGACACGCTCAAGGCAGGAGCGGGGCTGTGTGATGAAAAAGCGGTAAGATTGCTTGTCAGCGAAAGCACCGAAAATATAAAGGAAATGGTAGAGCTTGACGTACCGTTTGACACAAACCCCGAGGGTGAGCTGCAGATAACGAGAGAAGGAGGCCACAGCCGCCGCCGCATAGTTCACTGCGGAGGAGACGCTACGGGAAGAGAAGCGACACGTCGGCTGGGTCAGATAGCACTTGAAAGAAAAAATCTTGACTTTATGTTTCGGACCACGCTCATCGACATTATCACCGACGGAGACAAAACTGTTGGGGCACTCGTTGACAACGAGGGTCTGAAGATAATACTCACTCCCAACGTCATTTTGGCGACCGGCGGTATAGGATACAACTTTACTCACACGACAAATCCGAGAGGAGCTGTCGGAGACGGCATTGCCGCCGCTGTGCGTGCGGGTGCCGAGGCGGAAAAGCTCGAAATGATACAGTTTCATCCAACAACGCTGATGACAGACGAAAACCCCGAAAGACTTTTTCTCATCTCGGAGGCAGTCAGGGGCGAGGGTGGAATACTCAAAAACCGTGCGGGAGAGGCGTTTATGGCAGATAAGCATCCTCTAAAGGACCTTGCTCCCCGTGACATCGTTACTCGTTTTATTCTCAAGGAGCTGAGAAAAAATCCCGACAAATGCGTATTTCTTGATGTAAGCTCAATGACACGTGAATTTTTCTCGGAGAGATTTCCTACAATATACGGAAAATGCCGTGATAACGGTATAAATCTGACCGCTGACCGAATTCCCGTTCATCCGGCACAGCACTACCACATGGGCGGTATAAAAACAGACCTCGACGGCAAGACCTGTATCGAGGGACTTTATGCCGTGGGAGAGTGCGCCTGCACGGGCATTCACGGTGCAAACCGTCTTGCTTCAAATTCGATGCTCGAATGTCTCGTTTTCGGACACAGAGCAGCCGAGTCCGTAAACAGAAGCACTGCTAAGCCCGACGAGTCCTCGCTTAAATTCGTAGGAAACATCATCGGAGGCAAAAAGTACACTATCGACAGAAAGGCAACCAATATTCTTCGGGATGAGCTGCGTTCGGTAAATACAAAATATATTGGGCCCGTGCGTACAACAGAGGGCATGAAGTATGCGCTTGATTATTTTGAAAAGAGAATGCAGGAGCTCGATGACACATACACGGACACGCTTTATGCAATGGAGCTGTACAATATGACGGAGTTTTCATATCTTGCGGCAAAAGGCGCATACGAGCGCAAGGAAAGCGTGGGCGCACATTATATTGAGGATACACAATGAATATAACGCTCGAGGCACCTGCTAAGATCAACCTTTATCTTGATATCGTATCAAAAAAAGAAAACGGTTATCACAATATAAAGGGAGTTATGCAAAAAATATCTCTATGTGATAAAGTGAGCGTAGCTTTGACACGATCGCATAAAAATGAGATAACCGTCAAATGCAGCGAGCCGTCCGTTCCCGAGGGCAGAGATAATATCGCATACAAGGCGGCAGAGCTGTATCTTGAAAGCTTCACTCTTGACACATACAAGGTTAATATCTGTATAGAAAAGCATATCCCCGCCGCCGGCGGACTTGCCGGCGGCAGTACAGATGCGGCGGCTGTGCTCTCTGCCATGCACACACTTCTCGGCGAGGATAAGGGCAAGGAAAAGCTGTTGCAAAAATCGGCAGAGCTCGGTGCAGACGTTCCGTTTTGTCTGGCTGACGGAGCAATGATAACCGAGGGTATCGGAGAAACTCTTACCCCCTGCCCTGCACTTGCAGACTGTACTGTAGTGCTGTGCAACACAGGCGAGATCGTCTCGACACCCGCAGCATACAGACAGCTTGATATTATATACAATGATTTTAAAAACGCACGGTTTGACAGCGCGCGTTTTTCAAATCTGCTCGACGGACTCTCAGAAAAAAGCATTGCAAAGATATCGGGCGCTATGTTTAATATCTTTGAGCAGACCGTGCTTGCACAACAGCCGAAAGCCGCAAATGCAAAAAGCGTGCTTCTCTCATGCGGCGCTGACGGTGCAATGATGAGCGGAAGCGGCCCATCCGTGTTCGGGCTTTTCTCCGACGAGAGAAAGGCGCACGAGGCTCACAGAATACTCTGCGAGCTTGGGTATACCTGTCATAATTGCAAGCCTATAGGCTGAAGCAAAATTTTTTACAAAAACGGAGATAGCCGATGTTTTATTATCTGAGAGGAGAGCTTGTGCTCACGGAAAGCTCAATGGCAGTCATTGACTGCTCGGGTGTCGGATACTGTCTGACGGTCAGCCGCACCACATCAAGCGCACTTGCGAGGCTTTCCGACACACACGATGTAAAGCTGCTCACGCATCTGATCGTGCGAGAGGACGGCGTTGAGCTTTTCGGCTTTTACACGAATGAGGAGCTAAAGCTCTTTAAAATGCTGATAACCGTATCGGGTGTAGGACCGAAGGCGGCAATATCCATTCTGTCATGCGCAAGCGTGACAGACCTGATAAAAGCAATAATTACAGGAAATCAAAAGGTCATTTCAGCCGCACAGGGCGTCGGCGCAAAAACTGCGGCAAGAGTCATACTTGAATTAAAGGACAAGTTCGGCAAGGAATTTGACGTCGGCACAGACGATGCGACGGCAGAGCTGTTTGAAAACACTATGCTTACGCAGGGCAAGGCGGCAGATGCCGAAAACGCTCTCACCGTGCTCGGCTATTCCAAAAATGATATCACGGCGGTTTTGCGCACCATAGATGTCGAAAAGCTGGAGCTTGAGGATATCATCAAGCTTGCGCTTGCAAAATTTATGAAAAAATAAGGGGGATAAGATATGGATAACGAAGAGTTTGACTTTGAAAACCGAATACTTTCCACAACTTACGTCCCCGAGGATGAGATTGCCGAGAACAGCCTCAGACCGAAGGCACTCGATGACTATATCGGTCAGGCAAAGGCAAAGGAAAACCTCAAGGTATATATAGATGCGGCAAAGATACGAGGCTCCTCGCTTGACCATGTTTTGCTCTACGGCCCTCCCGGTCTTGGTAAGACCACGCTTTCGTGTATCATCGCAAACGAGCTTGGAGTAAATATCAGAACGACCTCCGGTCCCGCTATCGAAAAGCAAGGAGATCTTGCCGCCCTTCTCACCAATCTCGAGGACGGGGATGTACTGTTTATTGATGAGATACACCGACTTTCACGTCAGGTCGAGGAAATACTCTATCCCGCAATGGAGGACTATGCCCTCGACATCATTATCGGAAAGGGACCGAGCGCACGCAGTATCCGTCTGCCGCTCAAACACTTTACCCTCATCGGTGCAACAACAAGAGCGGGACAGCTCACTACACCGCTGCGTGACAGATTCGGCGTACTGCTGAAGCTGGAGCTGTACAGCGCAGAGGAGCTTGCCACTATAGTCAGAAGATCCGCCGGTATTCTCGGCGTTGATATAACAGAGTCGGGTGCATACGAGATAGCATCACGCTCACGGGGCACGCCCCGTATTGCAAACAGACTGCTCAAGCGTGTATCGGATTTTGCTCTTGTAAAGGGCGACGGAGCTATCACCGACACCATTGCAAAATATGCACTCGAGATGCTCGAAATAGACGAGCTTGGGCTTGACAACACGGACAGACGAATGCTCAAAGCTATAATAAGCTACTATGCGGGAGGCCCTGTCGGTCTTGAAACGCTCGCCGCAACCGTCGGCGAAGAGGCGATAACGCTCGAGGACGTATACGAGCCGTATCTCATGCAGATAGGCTTTCTGTCTCGTACACCTCGCGGAAGATGCGTAACGAAGCTCGCATACGACCATCTGAAGATCCCGTACAGACCCGAAATAAAGGGCGAGCAGACAAGTCTCTTTGACTCCGACCAAAAGCAGGAAACATAAGAGAGTGCGCCTTAAAAAGAAAAGTGCGAAGCTGATTTTGTTGATATTGCATAATTTTTGACAAATGTTTTTGTATATTTCGTCATGCTGACCCGTTGACTTTTTTCAATATGTATTATATAATCAAACCAAGCAGAGAAAATACTGCAATATTTTTGAAAGGATGATATCGTCATGAAAAAGCTTTACATTCACAATCTCAACATTGATGATCTTATCAAAACAGTTGAGGCCTGCGCAGGTGAGGTTTACCTCGAAACCGAAGAAGGCGACTGTCTGAATCTCAAATCCACATTTTGCCGTATTGTAGGTCTGGCAAAAATTCTTGAGGGAGCAAAAATATCAGAGGCATATATCCGTTGCTCGAATATCGAGGACGAATCGCTTCTCTTCAGACTCAACCTTTATCACGAGGTTCCCGAAACCAAATAATCATCACCAAAAGCTATTATTTTTGCATTAAAGAAGCGCACTTATCGTTTTTTGATAAGTGCGCTTTTGTTTTCACATATTCATTTTATCAACGAAATCACAGTCCCTTGCCGTCAGCTCCACCCATGCAGGCTTAAAGCCGCATTTTACTGCGTTTCGCACCGACTTGATATTGCACCACGCCGCACAGTAAAACGGAACCTTGCCAAGTGACAGTATCTCGCACGCAAGATTACTTGTAAGAGCGGCGGCAATTCCCTTTTGTCTGTATTTCGGCAAAACGTCAACACCTATCTGATACATTGTTTCACAGTCTGCCGAACATGCCGCAAGCCCAACGAGCTTTCCGCTGTCATATGCGCCGACACCCAGTACGTCGAGCTGTGCCCTGTCCTTACACAGTGCGTTGCTCCACTCTTCTGTATAAAGCTCTGCAAAATCCCGTTGATGCAAAAGCCTCAATTCGTAACCGCAATCAAGTCTGTGCAGCTTTGTAAGATCGGGCAAAAAATATTCCGCCATAAAGCATATTTTCAATCCAAAGCCTCTCAGCCTGTCACTCAGCACATTTATATTAGGAGTCTCAAAGCAATGCTCTGTAGGATATTTGTTTATATATTCCGTCACCACCCCCGCAAGCCGCTCGCTGACCTGTGCGACGATATTGTTCCCGTACGAAACCATGTCGCACTCAAACGGCAGAGGCAGATATTTTCTCGCCTTGTCATTTGTTTTTGACAGAACGACCACATTCTCATCTTTCAAAAAGTCCTCTTTTTGGCAGTTACAGTCATATGTCGACTGCTCCAAGGCTATGTTAAATATATCACTGTTTGTCACGGTATCTACCACCTTTCCGTATCATTATATCACTTTGATTTGCTCATTTCAACAATACCGTGCGAAAACAAAACGTATGACCCTATATACCCTTCCTCTTCCTCTACCCTGCCTTCGATGCGAGCGGGCGCGGCTTGCGCTAATTTCTGAAAAGCGGGCAGTGCCCGCACCCATCCTCCCGCCTATGGTATTTTTGGATCTTCTTTAAGTCAGCCAAACGGCGGGGCGTAATTACGCAATTTCCTATGCAATGAAAAAGCGGGCAGTGCCCGCATCCATTCTCCAGCCTATTATATCTTTGGATCTTCTTTAAGTCAGCCAAACGGCGGGGTGTAATTACGCAATTTCCTATGCAATGAAAAAAGCAGATGCCAAGTGTCTTGTTTGACACTTGGCATCCGTTCATATTTTATAATGTACTTAATATCGTTTTACCGCAAAGCATTATGCTTCTTTAAAATTCTTGTAGCCTTCGGGAGGAGTGATCTCAACATCCTTGCCGGGATCTTTGAAGGTAACGGTGCATTTCACGGAAGAGGAGGTCTCGATCTCGGAAACCGTTATATCCATATCGAAGCTGATGTCATAAACCGAAATATATCCGTCGGCAACGGTGATCTTTACCTTTGCGTCGCTTATCTCAACATTGCTTGCTTCCGTGTCGGAGGAATCGTTTACAGATTTGATAAGATCATCATAAACATCTTCAAATACGTCTGAAGCAAGATCAAGCGCTACCGTCTTGCTTCCGTCATCGTTTTTCACTATCTCGGCATCCTTGAGCACATCCTTGGGCAGATCCTTTATCATAGACTGTATGTCATCCGTATAGTCATATTCACCGTCTGCATCGTCTGCACTCATCTTGACATTCTCGCCGTTGCTGCTCATGTATATCCATTCGTCCTCAGCATACATATCTATATCAAAGGTCTGTCCGAACATACTCATGGCTATCGTCGCAGATACAACGGGTGAGTCGGTCTGAGCACCCTTGACCTTCATATCGATAGTCATGGGTATTTCAAGCGTCATACCTTGTGCGCTTGTCACGACCTCCATTTCTAATTCCGCCTTATATGAGTCCAGCTTTTGTGTTTTTTCGGTCGCCTTTGTTATAAGAGATTGTGCATTCTCGCAGGACGTAAGCAGCATTGTGCTGAACACAAGCACTACAACAAGTAACAATGATGTGATTTTTCTCATGATACTTCTCCTTGATGATTAATTTTTCATGTGCAGATTCAACAGTTTTTTGTCGAAAAACGCATGATTTTTATAAAGTTATTATATCACGCATTGCTGTTTTTGTCAATACGGTTAACAATTATATTGTTCGACAAGATATTAAACCCTCGCTGTAAATTTGCTCATTTTATCAAAAGGAGCTTCTTTGCGTTGCCGCATCTTATCTTTTCTTCGTCTTCTGCGCAAAGCTTCAAGGACGAAAGCAGGCGCAGCTCCATATCGGCTGTATGCCACGGCGTGTCTGTGCCGAACAATAGCCTGTCCACCCCGTGCTTTTCTACGATTTTTTCGGCATAATACTTCGGCATAGACGAATATCCGAACGATATATCAAAATAAATATCTCTGCCGCACAACAGCTCCAAAACCTCCTTGTTACATCCAAGCCCTCCCCAATGAGCGGCAACAACGGGAGAGTCAAACCATGAAAGCGCCCTTGCAATCTTATCGGGAGTCGCTCCGTACGGAGGCGCAAAGCCGTAGTCGATACCGGCATGGAACACCGTTATAAGCCCGAGCGAAGATATCTTTTTATAGATCGGCTTCATCTTTGGGTCATCAACGCAAAATTTTTGATATTCGGGATGCAGCTTTATTCCCTTCAGACCCATATCTTTTATTATTTCAAGCTGCTCGAGTACATCCTCGCTGCCGGGGTACACCGAGCCAAAGGCAAAGATATCTATTCCGTTGTTTATTTTTGCGGCGTAATCGTTTACATTCTTTTGCTGTTGTGCGTTCGTAGCAATGCTCAGCACAACCGAGATGTCCACCCCGCCTTTTTTCATCGAACGGCGCAATCCCTCTTCCGTTCCGTCCGTGTGGTATTCAAGCCCTCCCGACACAAATGACAGCTGCTGTACAGCTCTCTCGGCTATCTTTTCGGGAAAGCAATGTGTATGAAAATCTATAAGCATAAATGCACCTCATTTTTTCTCATTTTGATAAATGCTTTCTGTTTTATAAGAAATATTATAAACCTTTTTCTGCATAATATCAACCGTATCTGCGGTGATTGGTGAAATAATAATTTATTTTAAAAGTGCGGCATTGGGCATATTTCCCGTTTTGCTCGGGCAAGCTATAATGATTTCAATTTATGGGGGTTTTTATGTGCACAGCAATAAGCTATAAAACAACAGACCGATATTTCGGCAGAACGCTCGACCTTGAGCACTCATACGGGGAGGCTGTAATTATCACAGCCAGAAACTACCCGTTTCATTTCAGACACACAGAAAAGCTATGCTCGCATTATGCGTTTATCGGCATAGGTACCGAAAGGAATGGATATCCGCTGTACTACGATGCGGTAAACGAAAAGGGGCTGTCTGTAGCTGCTCTGAATTTTCCCGACAATGCCTCCTACAATGTAGGAAAGATCGGCAAGCTCAACATAGCTGTTTTTGAGCTGATACCCTTCATTCTCGGACAATGCTCGAGCGTTGAGCAAGCCTTGCCTCTGCTGAAAAAAATAAACATAACCTGTGAGTCCTTTGACTCTCAGCTCGGCACCTCCCCGCTTCATTGGATGATATGCGACTCGGAAAAATGCATCGTTGCCGAGCCGATGCAGGAAGGAATGAAAATTCACGATGACCCGATAGGAGTGCTGACCAACAATCCTCCGTTTGAGTATCATATGCTAAACCTTGTAAATTATATGAACCTCACCCCCGGCATGCCGCACAACAGCTTTTGCGATGAGCTCAAGCTCACACCCTTCTCAAACGGCATGGGTGCCGTGGGACTTCCCGGAGATATGTCGTCGGCATCGAGATTTGTTCGAGCGGCTTTTACAAAGTTAAACGCCGCCGCAGGAAAAGATGAGACAGAGAGCGTGAGTCAGTTTTTTCATATCATGCAGACCGTGAGCCAAATAAGCGGCTGTGTCCGACTGCCAAACGGCAAATATGAGCGCACGGTTTATACCTGCTGCTGCAACACCGACAAGGGAATATATTACTACAACACCTACGAAAACAGCCAAATATTTGCCGTCGATATGAACAAGGAGCACCTTGATCGTGACTCCGTTATCTCATATCCGCTGATGACCGAGGCTCGGTTTAATTATCAAAACTGAAGCGGGCAGTGCCCGCAACCATCCTCTCGCCTATTGTATCTTTGGATCTTCTTTAACTCAACCAAACGGCGGGGCGTAATTACAAAATTTCTTATGCAATAAAAAATCACGGTAAAGCTTCGGCTGGCTCTCCGTGATTTTTATTTCATTTATTTATCAGTCGCACATGGCAGAGCGGAGCTTGTCCATTCTTCTGTCAAGGTCAGCGCTGATCTCAGCGCAGTTATAGAGCTCCTGTGCCATCTCCTCTGTATAAACCCTATCCTTTTTGTAGCAAAGCTGATGCTCAAGGCTCGCCCAAAAATCCATAGCTATAGTGCGAAGCTGTATCTCCACATTCATGATATGCTTTTCGTTGGCGAGGAATATCGGTATTCCCACTATAAGATGGAGACTGCGGTATCCGTTATCTTTTGGGTGCTGTATGTAGTCCTTTTTCACTATCAGGGTAATGTCGTCCTGCTTCAACAGTGCGTCCGCAAGCATATATACATCCTCGATAAAGGAACAGCACACACGCACTCCAGCAACATCATACACCGAGTCCCTTATTGCGCTGAGAGTGTACGGAAGCCCGTATTTTTCGAGCTTTTTCTTTATTCCCACGGGGGATTTAAGACGGCATTTTATAGTGCTTATCGGATTTCTGTCATGCTGAAGTGAAAACTCCTCGTTTAACACATTGAACTTTGTCTCTATCTCCATCATTGCACACTTGTAATATGACATCAGCTTGACAAAGCCCTGTGTCTTTTCCTTCATTTCTTCAAGAACTTCCTCGCTGAAAAGAGCGTGTACTTCGCCAAGCTCAATTTGCGGCGTACCTGCCTTTTTTTCCTGTTGCATTTTACCCTCCAAGCTTTTTTATTATTGCTCCACAACAATACAGCTCTCGATGCCGTAATATTCAAATACACGCACGGCACTCTCGTCTATCTCTTCTCCGCACACAGCAACGGGAATTGCAGGAGGACAGCTGACCGATGCCGAAGCGAGCACCCGTCCGATACATTCGTGTATATCCAGCTCACGGCTCTGAGAAAACAGCGCCTCTCTTGCCGACATTGTCCTTTTCGGTTTTAGAAGCTGAGGCATCCTATCGTTGATAGGTGCTCTCCGCTTTACCGACAAAAGCGCCCTCTCAAGCCTCAACAGCCCCTCCTCGCCAAGCTCGGGGGTCAGCATCATAACGGCATAATCAGGGTCGGAGAATTCGCATACGATATCCTTTTCATATAACAGCTGTGAAAGCTCACGCCCCGTATATCCGTAATCTTTTGAGAAGACGGTCAGCTTCAGCACCTCGTCTCCCAAAAGAGTATATCCTGCATCCGCCAACCGTTGCTTTAGCTTTGTCAGCTTCTCCGCAAAAGCGGCGAGCCTCTCTCTGTAGCCGTCCGATATATATCTGTTTGCCATATCGAGTGACTGCAATATCAGATATGACGGGCTTGTAGATGCAAAAAGCGACATCGCACTCTGTGCCTGTGTCACACACACCCGAGGGGCTATATTCGAGATATGAAGATACGCACCGCCCGTCAGCACGGGCAAAGTTTTATGTGCGGAGTCACAGCACATATCGGCACCGAGCGCTATCGGATGACGGGACTCGGGCAGAAAATTCAGATACGCTCCGTGTGCGTTATCAACAAGCAGCAAAACACCGTATTTGTGACACACCTGAGACAGCCCCGCTATATCCGCAATATTGCCGAGATAGTCGGGACTTGTGATATATACAGCGGCAGGCTTGCTGCTCATGGCTGACAAATACCCGTCAAGCAGCTTTGGAGTGATATGGCAGGTCACAATATCCTGCCCGACAGGTGAAAAGATCCACTCTATATCAATATCGAGCAATGCCGCCGCACACATAAACGCCTTGTGTGCATTTCGCCCCGCACAAACCGTGACCCTCTCCGATCCGTGACTTGTGCAAAGCATTGCAAGATACAGCATAGCACGAATTGAAAGCGATGAGCCTTGCGCAGAATACAGCGTTTTTGCCGTGCCGAAAAGCTCGGATGCATTATGCTCGCTTTGCGCAATTATCCCCTCAGCATTGTATAAAACATCCGCACCCTCTATCTCCGTGATGTCAAAGCTCTCGATGCCGAGAAAGCTCTCTCCCTTGTGTCCCGGCATATGCAATCTGAGCTTATTGCTCTGTGCATATTCTCTTACAAAATCACAGATAGGCGTATTCATAGTCACTTTTCAACAGCCTTTGCCGCTTCAAGCATAATGGCACATTCCATACGCTTGCGAAACAGCTCACAGCCGTACTTATATACACCGCTGACCGAGCCTGTTGCATGATATGCGTTCGCCGCACATCCGCCCGAGCAATACAGCTTTGCCCAGCAGTCGGCGCACTCAGGTCGGGAATAAACATTGCATGAAGCAAACTCACCCACAACTGCGGTATTTGTCACGCCGTCCCATATATTTCCGAGCTTGAACTTCTCGTCTCCGACAAACTGATGGCACGGATAAAGATCTCCCCACGGAGTAACAGCCATATATTCAGTTCCCGAGCCGCAGCCCGACACACGCTTGTAAATGCATGGTCCTCCCTTAAGATCTATCATATAGTGATAGAAGGTAAAGGGCTTGCCTTCTCGGCGGCGTTCCAGCATAAGAGCGGCGAGCTTTTCGTACTGCTCAAACACTATCGCTTTGTCCTCCTCGGTAAGTGCCGACGGGTCGGAGGGCGCACAGACGACAGGCTCCATACTAAGCTCGGTAAAGCCGAGGGACAGCATCTCTTTTATATCCTCCAAAAAGTCGGGGTTTGCATGAGTGAAGGTCCCTCTCATATAATAATTTTTGCCGCCGCGCATGCTGACAAAGCGCTGAAACTTGGGAACTATTTTCTCCCAGCTTCCGACTCCCGCATAGTCAACACGGTAGCGGTCGTGTACTTCCTTTCTTCCGTCAAGGCTGAGCACGACATTGCTCATCTCCTTGTTTGAAAACTCTATGACATCGTCATCGACAAGCACGCCGTTGGTCGTCAGAGTAAAGCGGAAATTCTTGCCGCACTCCTTTTCACGCACACGGGCATAAGCTACAAGCTCCTTTATCATGTCAAAATTCATCAAGGGCTCGCCGCCGAAAAAATCGACCTCGAGATTTCTGCGTCCGTGTGAATTTTCAATAAGAAAATCAAGCGCACGCTTGCCCACTTCAAGACTCATTATTGCGCGCTCGCCCTGATATTTTCCCTGTGAAGCAAAGCAGTAAGCGCAGTTGAGATTGCAGGTGTGTGCAACGTGCAGACAAAGCGCCTTTACTACACCCGAGGTCTTGCGCTTGAGTGTATCTGCCATGTGAGAGAAGGTGTCAGGGGTAAAGAGCTTGCCTTCGGCCTTCAGCTCCTCTATCTGAGACAAGCACTCCTCTAACTCTTCCCTTGTAACATCCTCACGCCCCGCATACTTTTCGAGCATTGCGGAAATTATGCTTTCCCTGTCGCAGCTCTCATACATCTCTATCATATCATAGGCAACCTCGTCCACAACGTGAACAGAGCCTGAAAATATGTCAAGAACGATATTGAGTCCTCCGAGTTTATAACAATGTATCATATTTTATCTCCTGTAAAATAAAGTCACAAAAAATGCCGCCGAAAACGGCGGCATATAGGCGCAAATTCGGATTACTTGCTTGCCTGCTTTGTGTTTTCGCACTGCTGATTTGCAATGCCGCAGCTTGTCTTGCATGCAGACTGGCAGGATGTCTGGCACTCACCGCAACCGCCGTTCTTTGCACTTGCGCAAAGGTTTTTTGTATCAAGAGTTTTGATATGCTTCATAATCTATGGTCCTCCAAAGAATATATATTTTTTAGTTATTATATCACATCGTATTTGATAAGTCAATCAACTATATGCAAAAAAATAGCCGCAACAACAAGATTTTTACTTATTTCGACTTATAGTACAAATAGCAATGACAGTACCCCTCAAAGTCCGCATCAGCTATCTGTTCTCTGAATTCCCTGCACATACATTTTGTGTCTTCGTTTCGCTCCATGCGGCACGGACAGTAGCCTCCCGTTCGCTCAAGTCCCTTTTTTACAGCATCAACGATCTCTTTGTCCGCATTCAATGTTATTTTCATGACGTGCTCCTTATTTAAAAGAATGTGTATACGCATATTCTATCATATTTTATGCCGTGAGTATATACCTTGTGGAAAAATTTACATTTGTCGGCGGGACAGCGGATAATTTAATTTGAAAAATTGTTTACAAACGGGCAGAAACAATGTATAATAATTTCGTATAATTATCTTATGAAAAGAAATACGAGGTGAGTTTTTGTTAGCATGGGATATGGAAACGGAATAAAGCTTAAAAAGCCCGCTTATACAAAAGACACAAATCTTTACAGGATAGAAAACATCCCACAGGTTTTCATACCCGTGGGTGAGCACTATACGGTCACGGCACAAAAGGGCGACCGTGTACTTGTCGGTCAGCTGCTCGGTGTAGCACTCGGCAAGCAGATACCGCTTCATTGCAGCGTTTCAGGTACTGTAAAGGAAATTGTAAAGGTCAGCGGCAAAGAATATATCAGAATAGAAAACGACGGAAAATACGAGCTGTGCTCGGATATAGCTCCTTGCGAAAAGCGTCTTTCTCAAATGAGCGCAGACGAGATGATAGACCGCATAAGGCTGTGCGGCATACACGACTGGAAAAAGCTCTCCGCATCCATAGGCAAGACAAAGCGTTTTGTCATAAACTGCCTTGACATGGATCCGTATATGTCCGACAAAAAATGCGCTATTGCAAACAGCGCAAAGGAGATAGTCAGCGGAGCAAAAATAATACTCAAGATATTGGGTCTTCGTCTGTGTGAGTTCGTTATAGAAAAGCACAGCACGGATGCGATAAACGACCTCATAGATTACATAGGTGATTCGAGCTTTTTTGATATTGTCGAAACAAGCGGAAAATATCCCTTTGGCGAAGAGGAAAGAATAATATCGCTCCTACCCGAAAACGAGGAGCTTGAGAGCGATGAGCTGTGCATACTCGATGTGCACACAGTATGCGCCGTTTACAATGCGTTTTCTCAGGGAATGCCCTACGTCAGAAGAATAGTAAGCATCGGCGGCTCGGCAACATACGAGGATGGCTGCTATGACATTCCGCTCGGCACGCCGATAAAATATATTGCAGAGCAATGCGCCGAAGACGAGGAGGAAGAGCCTGTTCCCTACAGCACCGTGATAGGCGGCGTGATGCAGGGGCAGCTTGCGGACGGGGGTGCGCTTGTCGAGGACGGTACGCATTGCATCAGCTTTATAAAGAGCAGCGAGCTTGAAGTTCGCACGGGTGCGTGTATAGGCTGTACACGGTGCGACAAGGCGTGCCCCGACAAGCTCTTACCCTCCGTCTTTATCGAAAAGCACGAGGCGGACTTTGACGAGGCGGTGTCACTCAGCGGCATGGACTGGTGCAACGAGTGCGGTGCGTGTTCATTCGTATGCCCCGCAAAGATACCGATATGCGAGATAGCAAAGGGAAACAAAGCTCCCCTCTTACCCGATAAAAGAGACAAAAAGAGAAAGATCACACAGGCTCCTTTCGTATCTCATAACGAAAGCGTAAAAACGTTAAATCTTGACCTGATACTCGCACTCACAGCACTGCTTGCATGGGCGGTATGCTGCTTTGGACTGAGAGCGCTGTGCATCGCCGCAATATCGGTCGGCACAGCGGTATTGACGGAGCTTTTGTTCAATTTTCTGACAAAAGCAAGCCCGCTCGGAATAAGAAATCTAAACTCTGTCGTTTGCGGTCTGATGTGTGCGCTTACACTCAGCACGGACATACCGCTGTATGTCGGCGCTATCACAGCTTTTTTTGCAGTGATATTTATTAAAGGTGCGTTTGGCGGAAACGGCAAAAACATCATTCACTCGGCTTTCAGCGCAAGAGTGCTCGCCTCGCTTTTCTGGCATGATGCGTTCGTCTTTGACTCTGCGCAAAGATACACGATGTTTGATTATCTGCTCGGCAACACCGAGGGCGCTATGGGTGAGGTATCGGTCATCATACTTGCCGCAGCCTTCCTGTATCTTGTAATTCGCCGTGTCCTCTCAGCGATAACTCCGATAGTGATGCTATCCACCTTTGCAGTTATTACATTTCTTACGGCTCCCGAGGGCAATGCGATAAACACCGTGCAAATAATGCTCGTAAACTCTGCCGTTATATTTGTCAGCGTGTTCTGCGCGGCCGAATATTCAACAGTGCCGAAATCAAAGCTCGGACGAGTAGCACACGGCATAATCTGCGGTGCACTTGCCGCCTTGATAGGCAGGTATACCTCATATGAGGGAGCATATATTGCGGTACTTATCTCAAGCTTTGTCACTCCCTTATTTAACCGCTTGCGGCAGGCAGAACCGTTTGAGGATGATGACGACAGCTATCATGATGATGAAGCTACGCTCAGCCCGGTATTTTCCGAAGACAGCGATGAACGGACAGATCAAGGCGAGAATGAAACGGTCGGGCGCAAAAGCTATAACACGGAAACAGCAGATGAGCCTATGCCTACAAGCATTTTTGAGACTTCAGAGCTGTCCGAGGACGGCACAGCGATATCGGATGATGCCGAGAAAACGGGAGAGCTTTCCGACAGCCGTGAATTTAGCATAGAAAGAGCAGACGAGATACTCGAGCATCTTTCGGCTGAGATAGGTATTCTTACCGGCAAAGAAAGATCTGTGGAAATTACCAACGATAACAGCAGTCATGACACCGAAACCGACAAAACAGAAGCCATGTCCTCTACTGCTCTGTTTAACAAATTGTTCAACGAAGCTGACTTTGAGGACACGGACCTAAAGGATGAAGAGGATATTTTATCCGCACCCAAGGACAAAAATTGATATTTATCATATGCAAAGAGCACTTACCGAAAACACGGTAAGTGCTTTTTTCTGTGCAAAGGAAGTTTAGAAAGGAAGTATAGCAAAGAGCCGCTCCAAAGAAATACTGTCAAAGCATTGTTACAGGCTCAGATCCCCTCATTTGCCTCGATCGCATAATATTCCTCAACAAATTCATGTGCGCACATAGGCGTAAGTGTGTGCTTTACCATCAGATCGAACATATGCTTTGCACGGCTGTAGTCACTGCTGACTGCCGAAAGTGTCGCACACGCTTCACGATGCCCTTGACCTGAGGTCATTGCTGTTTTTTCCGTATAGCGTTTAATTATCTGTATATCATACATAACCGCCGACGAAAGCTCCGAATCATTGTTTTTTTGTAATATAAGCCTGTAGATCAATAAAAAATTTTCTTCTCCTCTTTTGATGCGTTCTGCCACCACTGTCGCTTTGTCGCAGCTAATAAATTTTTTGCAGTTGTAATTTTCCATATGTAGCACCTCGATTGAAAAAGCTAAAAGCTGACAGCTTCACCGCAGCAGGTCCGCTTTCCTTCCTCCGACGATCAACCGTGACCCTCGGAGGAACACGAAAACGGGCTAATCAACAAAACCTAAAGCGGATAAATGCCATGCCTTTAATAGACAACACCATTATACATCAAAATCCAAAGTAGCCAAATGCACGCATATCAGTGCGTTTTTTGTTAATTATTTACATTTTATAACGTTTATGTTTGTTTTTGGTTATTATTCGACATTTTTCGATATTTTTTCATGTTTTTTCACCCTTTTGCACCCACAAGATTTATTTTTATGTAATTTTTATAGTACAAAGCCGAATTTCTCGCCTTTTTACCCGCCCGTAATCAGAAAAGTATCATACAGATAGTATTTTACAGGAAATTAAAGGAGCTTTCGGAATATATTGTGTGATGCCGATTTTGGGATGTTGTAGTATAATGAATATTGAAAATCACTTATCACAGTCACACTTTTTTAATGCTGTGCTGCTATTTTTGAAATTATGTTTATTTTTATGGAGGTATTATGATGAAAAAAGTAAAAAATCAATTTGACCGTATGTATGACAAAGCCTTTTATCTGCTTGTGTTATGCCTGAATATCATACTATTTTCTTTGTGTCTTTTATGCATTTACATAGATTCCGCCGCAAGCGATAAGGTGTTTGCCTTACTAAATGCGCACAGCATCGTTACAGATTGCATACTTTGCTCTTTTCTTGTCAGCTTTGGCGGAACGTTTTTGCTCGATTATGCCTATGTCACAGAAGTAAAAAGCAAAAAGTAAAACGCAAGCCAGTGATTATTAGTGATATATCACTATATTAATGTTCGTTTATTTTTTTGTCAAGTCTGTTTTGCTAAATACCCACGATTTTTCACTAACAATAAATTTATAAGTGATATATCATCTATTTATATTGTTATGCGAGGTGCGCTATGGGAATTCACGCTTTTGTTAGAGACAGGATATATCAGATATGCGAGCAGAGAAAGATCACGCCGAACGCTCTCAGCTATATGGCGGGAATTCCGCAATCAACTCTTAAAAGCATCCTCAACGGTGAAAGTAAAAACCCCGGTATCGTTACCATAAAGATGATATGCGACGGACTTGACATGACGCTTGTTGAGTTTTTTGATACAGAGGAGTATTACAAACTCGAACAGGAACTGAAATAAAGCGGCACATTGCCCTGCCCACATCCTCTCGCCTGCCGTTGTTTTTCTGTTACAAAAGCTGTGCAAATCGGCGAGTGAGGATCCGTGCAAATTTTCTATGCGACAAAAAATGAGGCTGCCTCAAATAAAATTTTTGAGACAGCCTCATTTTTTTGTGTTTAATTGAATACAAATTTAACTCTTTATGTGCTTTCATGAAAAAGCACCAAACTCACCGTTATATTAAAAAGGAAAGACAGATGCCTCTCGGCGGGGGTTCATGCATTCCGCTTTTTCGTATAAATAAGTCAGTGCTCGGGAGCGGCTTGTTTGTATTTGCTCGGAGAGACACCGAAATGCTTTTTGAACATTCTCGAAAAATTCACGATATCCGTATAGCCGGTAGCATATGCCGTTTCGGAGACGCTCAGCTTTTGTGTGGCGAGCAGCTTTGCCGCTTTGTTCAGTCTGAATTCGTTGAGATATTGCTGAGGAGATATGCCGACACTCTTTTTAAAGATCGTGCTGAAATAGCTGCGTTCGAGATTGAGCAGCTTGGCTATCTCCGTGACTGTTATTCCGTTGTTATAATGTGCCTCGATACAGGTCTTTGCCTTCTCTGCATAATCAAAAACTCTGTCGGGAGATCTTTTGTCGCATTCGCAAAAATATGACACGAGCTCCCATGCCTTTGCGCTGAGATACTCATGCTGACCGTATTTCTTGTTCTGGGCATCCATCACATCAAAAAAAACAGTAGAGAGCGTAGGCACCGTTACAACATCCTGATACATGGTATCGGGCATCTCTATGTCCGTGCTGAATGCAAGCCAAATATAATGCCACGGGTCATACTCGTCCGCCTGATAAAAAACCTTTTCCTGAGGTCTTATAATAAAGCACTGCGAGGCACCTATATTATAGGTGCGGTCGCCTACGACCATAACGCCTTTTCCTGAAACAACATAATGCAAAAGCCAGTATGAACGAGCGCATGGCCCTGCAAAATGGAGGGGACGGCATCTTTGATCCCCAAAGGTAAGCGGATTTAGCCCCGGAAGGTGCTTGTTCGCAACAAAAAACTCTATCTTTTCATACATATGTCTCTCCTGCAGAGTGCTGCATACAAGAATTTTTCAGTTCTTATACACAATTATATCAAACAAAATATCAAATTTCAATACACACACAGAAGATTTCTGTTATATTTTATCCCCTACGTATTCAAAGCGAGGAACCCTTACGCCGTCCCTTTGCACATACTCTTCCCACATTGAAGCAGCTCTTACCCAAACATCATGCTCGCCGTACAGCGCTCTGTACACAACCATCGCACTCATATCCTCGCTGTGATATGCAATATCGAGCACCTCATACAAATTCCCCTTGAAATGTCTGTATATTCCCTTTTTTATTCTGTTTTCGTACTCTTTTTTTATCTCGTGTGCGTCTAACATTCAAGCTCTCCTTTTTTTGTCTTTACAAAAACGATTATATAGCAACAGTCAGAAAATTGCAACGGCAAAGCCGCAAAAAGTTTTATCCCTTTCATTTGTTGACATATGGGCAAAATTATTGTATAATAACAAAGCAACCGGGAGGTGCTGTCGCGCTGTATGTCGCCGAAAGGTATTACAGTGAGGAAAGTCCGTGCTTCAAAGGGCAGGATAACGGCTAACGGCCGCCGAGGGTGACCTTAGGGAAAGTGCAACAGAAATAAACCGCCGCATTTCTGCGGTAAGGATGGAAAGGCGAGGTAAGAGCTCACCGGCCTTCATGGTAACATGGGGCAAATGTAAACCCTATCCGAAGCAACACCGTATGCAAGAGCGCCACAAGCGATGTTTGCCCGACATAATTCTTGCGGGTGGCACGGAGCGTAAGCTCCGGAGCTGTGCGGTAACGCACAGCAAAGATAGATGACAGCAGAGTGCAAATTGCACCCACAGAACACGGCTTACAATCCCGATAGCCGAAAAACGGACACCTCCTCGGTGTCCGTTTTTTTATTCACATATTTTCACATATTTTTCAGGCTTTGCTTTGAAGCTCTGCCTTTTTCTTTTCTGCGTTTTTGGTATGTTCTTTGAGCAGCTCAAGCATTACTGCAGTCAGCGGTATAAAGAATATCATACCGAACAGCCCCATCAGATTTCCGCCGATAAGAACGGCAACGAGCGTCCAGAGAGGACTGAGTCCAACGCTAGTTCCTACCACATGAGGATAGATAAGCTGTGTTTCGATAAACTGTATCACAATGTACACCGCAACGCAAGCGATGACCTTTGTAGGGTCTGACAGCGCAACAAGAAATGCACCGATACCGCAGGCAGCTAACGCTCCTACATACGGAACAAATGCCATAACAGCGGTAAGAACACCGATAAGTGCCGCATAAGGAACGCCGAGTACAGCATTGGCAACAAAGATCAGCGTTCCGAGAATGCATGCTTCAACGCACTGCCCCGACAAAAACTTTGAAAATGTGTTGTTGAGAAGAGATGCTACATGAATGATATAATCACCCGCCGAGCTTTTCATATGTGCGTATATCAGCCTTTTAAGCTGTCTCGAAAGATCTCCCTTGCACATCAGCACATAAACAGAAAGAATAACCGCTATTGCAAAGGATGTTATACTCGAAACGGTAGACGAAATAATGTCAACAGCCGAAGAAATAATGCTTCCAGCACCGCTTGTGACTTGCTTTATCAAATTTCCGATATCAAGAGAATTGAGCCATTGGTTGATCTTTTCCGTATTTATGTGATAGCCGCTGAGGATCTTTTGCCATTCGGGCCAGTTTTTTACTGCTATATCATAAAGGCTCACGATAGATGAGACGAGTGCAGGAATGACGAGCGTACAGACAAGAACAAACAGTAAAAGCACACTAAGCAAGGTCATTAGCAAGCTAAGGCTCCTAATGATTGATATCTTCAGAGGTTTTTTTCTTTTTTGCGATAATTTACAGAACAACTTTTCAAAGCCCCTCATCGGAACATTGAGAATAAACGCTATCAAAAAGCCGAGCACCACGGGGGAGATCAGATTGACAGCATTTGAGAAAAAAGCTATCACAGCTCCCAGATTTGTAAGCACGGCAAAAAGCGCAACCCCGAAGGAGACAAGCAAAAAATTCTGTTTCAGTTTTTTATCCATAATTTTTGCACCTATCTGTTTTTTCTCAATAATAACACAAAAAAAACGCTCAGTCAATTTGTTTATGTAAATTTTTCCGAAAGACAAAGGTGCCCCCTTTCGAGGACACCCTTGCCTTTCGGAATAAAAGTATTATAAAATCAGTGGTGCACATATATCCACAGTCTTATCAAATATGATCAGACAGAAACGGTAAGCTTGTCAAGAGAATTTCCGCGAGTAAACTTTCTTGTGTAAACTTCGGTGCATTTTTTGAATTTTGCAAACGCTTTTCTTGCACGCTCCTCGTCTCCGTAAACACGCCAATGACCTACAAGCTTTGAGGTCCTTGCTCCATGCTCGATAAAGCCCCGTACATCCTCAGCGGGATATCCCAAAAACAGCCCTATCTCATGCGGAAAATCCTGCCCATTCTTTAACTTGTCGATCAAGCTGACGATACACTTTTCGGGGCTGTGACAGCTGTACCCGCAGCATTTCAAAATCGACTCCGCCTCACTGTGACGCAGATCATCCTTCAGCTTTTTGGGGCGGTATATATAAATGAGGACACTTCTCTCTCCGTATCGCAGCGGAAGAACACGAATACCCTTACCCGAAAGCCGGCGGTTGAGTGCTCTTATCTGCTTGACTGTCTCTTCCTTCGAAGTAAACGAGCAGCTGAACATATTTGCAGTTTTAAGCCCTGCCAAAGTAGGAGAGCAATGGCGAACTATTAATTCCTCTGACATAAGAAAACCTCATTTGATTAAATGCTTGCATTGCTTTTTTGATCTTTCCAATCTACGCTCATGCACTTATTATTCTCATACGAATATACTTTATACGCTGCTTTAGAGGGCAGATGCTTTACAGAATAGTTAGCGTTGACTAACCGCCTTGCAAAATAAAGAACAGCTTTGCCGTTTCTGTAAGTTAGTTGCGACTAACTGTGTGTAAGTATATTAACATACAAAATACGCTTTGTCAATAGTTTTTTCAAATATTTTTGTAACAGCTGCCTTTCATTTGGTTTTATCGGGGGTCTCTATGGCTATAAAAAGGAGCGGTCGGTGATCAAGCTTTATTTTTATGTGAAAAAATATCAAAAATCATTGATTTTTTAATATAAAAGTATTAAAATATGCGTGTAGTAAAAACATACAAATTGAATATATAATAAATATGAAAGAAAATCTCACCATTAAATACGAAACCGTTCAGCAAACCGCCCGAAGGCTGAATGTCACCCCGCGCACGATACAGAAATGGGCAAAAGAGGGAAAGATAGACGGTGCGGTATTAGTAGGCAGATCCTACATCATACCCGCAGATACGGATTTTTCCTCCGTAATAGAAAAAAAGCTCACAGAGAAAAAGCTTGCACAAGCATCTGCAAAACCGTATTTACCTCTCGTGGGAGGCAGCTATCCTTTGGGCAAGAGCGGTGATTATATCAACTCGATCACTCTCCCGAACAGACGCAAATTGGCGCAAGCTGAACAATACTACTACTCGGGACAGTCAAGAAAGACCTCCGAGCTCTTAGAGAATTTGCTTGAGTGTGAGGATTTGGGCACAGCACTCTCAGCTGATGTTATGTACGCATTTGCCAATATAGCCCTTGAAAGAACGCACCGTGCAAATGCAGCGCTCGAACTGATCAACAAGCACGTGAACACAATACTCAAAAGTGCAACAAACACACATTTGCGTGCATACGCTGTGTTTGTCGCAACATCACAGGCGGTACTGTTGCACAAGGACTTACCTTCTGATATCCCTCCGATGCAAGATGAAATGAAGCATTTGCCCGAGGGAATACGGCAATTTGCCGCATACATACTTGCTTATCAAGCGTTCCTTGATAAGGACTACAGCAGATCTCTGGGGATCGCAGACACAGCACTCAGCTACAGCAATAAATTCTATCCTTTACCGTACATTCATCTGCTCCTTGTAAAGTGCATCGTTTTGATGTGCATGAAAAGAACAGCAGAGGCAAAGGAGTGCTTTTTGAAAGCGTATCATTCTGCACGACCCGACTATTATATAGAGCCGTTCTCCGAGGTGCACATGCTGCTCGGAGGTCTGCCTGAGATATGCCTAAAGCGTGATCATCCCGAGGACTTTAAGCGGCTGATCGAAATAACAGTAAGCTACGGTGCGAGCTGGAGACGCATACACAACACAGCAACAAACCGCACAGTAACAAACAATCTCACTCCAACGGAGTTTACCATTGCAATGCTGTATACCAAAAGCTGGACGGCAAAAGAAATAGCTACGCACATGGAAATGTCTCAAAGAATGATAAAATATTATATAGCCTCTATTTATGACAAGCTCGGTGTTTCCAGTCGAGAGG
>JBGVFH010000034.1:0-25742 GCA_045120955.1 Eubacteriales bacterium
CTTCAAGTGTGGAAAATCTGCTGTTTATAAATCGACTCATATCATTCCTCGTCAAATCTTATGACTGCGCTCTTTGCGTGAGCGCCAAGTCCTTCCTTGTTTGCAAAATATTCGACGTCACGGCATACAGCCTCAAGGGCGTCGCGGGTGTAGTAGCTGAACTGCGTCTTTTTAACGAAATCGTCAACAGACAGCGGACTTGAAAAACGTGCCGTTCCGCTTGTGGGAAGCGTGTGATTAGGTCCTGCCATGTAGTCTCCAAGCGCCTCGGGGCAATATTTACCCATGAATATCGAACCCGCATTCTTTATCTTGTCAAGATACATAAACGGCTCGTCAACACATATCTCAAGGTGCTCGGGGGCTATGCTGTTTGCCACCTCCACAGCCTCGGTAATGCTTGAGGTTATTATTATCTTGCCGTTGCTGTCGATAGATGCTCTCGCTATCTCCTCACGGGCAAGAAGTGGTATCTGCTTCTCCAGCTCCTCGGCGACCTCTGACGCAAGACGCTCACTGTCGGTAACAAGCACCGCACTTGCCATCTTGTCGTGCTCTGCCTGTGAGAGCAGGTCTGCCGCAACGTGTGAGGGATTGCAGTCGGAGCTTGCTATGACGAGAATTTCGCTCGGTCCTGCGATCATGTCTATTGATACTTCTCCGAATACCTGTTTTTTCGCTTCGGCTACATATGCGTTTCCGGGACCTACTATCTTGTCTACCTTGGGTACCGTTTGTGTGCCGTATGCAAGCGCCGCTATTGCTTGCGCACCGCCTACCTTGAATATTCTGTCAACTCCTGCAATCTTTGCCGCCGCCAAAATTACGGGATTTACCTTTCCGTTGGCAGAGGGTGGAGTCACCATTACTATTTCGCTGCAGCCTGCGATCTTTGCAGGGATGCTGTCCATGAGGACAGTCGACGGATATGCGGCGGTTCCCCCCGGAACATACAGTCCCGCTTTTTCTATCGGAGTGACCTTTTGTCCTGTAACGATGCCGTCCTGCTCGCTTATGATAAAGCTGTTTCTTACCTGCTTTTCATGGAAAGCACGGATGTTTTTTGCCGCTTCTCTGATGATATCGAGAAATTCGGGCTCTACAGAACAAAACGCCTCGTCAATTTCCTCGCTGCTTACTTCGAGCGAGGAAAGCTTTGCACGGTCAAATTTCTCTGCATAGTCGTAGAGCGCCGCATCGCCTCTTTCTCTTACATCCGCTATTATGCTGCTGACAACACCCTCGACATTCGATGCAATATTTTCACGGGCAAATATTTCGCTGTTGGAAACCTCGCCCCAATTGTATATTTTAATCATTGTCCTTTACCTGTTCCTTTAGTTTTGCTGCTATGCTTTCTATCTCGGCATTTTTAAATTTATAGCTTGCTTTGTTGGCGATAAGACGTGCGCTTATGTCAACTATCGTCTTTTTTACCTCGAGGTCGTTTTCCTTGAGAGTTGTGCCCGTCTCGACTATATCGACGATAACATCGGAAAGTCCGAGTATGGGTGCTATCTCAATCGAGCCGTTGAGCTTTATTATATCTATGTCACGGCACATACCCGCATAGTATGAGCGTGCGATGTTCTGGAATTTCGTTGCTACCTTCAGCGTTTTCTCGCCATTGTCGTAAAAGTCCCGCTTTGCGGCTACAGCCATTCGGCACTTGCCGATATTGAGATCGAGCAGCTCGTATATCTCAGGCTCGTATTCGAGCAAAATATCTTTTCCCGCAACTCCTATATCCGCCGCTCCCCGCTCAACATATATCGAAACGTCTGATGGCTTTACCCAGAAGTATCTGACGCATTTTTCGCTGTTTTCAAATATGAGCTTTCTGTTGTTTTCCTTTATTGAGGGGCATTCATATCCCGCCGCCTCGAACATTGCATATACTTTTTCTCCGAGTCTGCCCTTCGGCAATGCTATGTTTATCATTTTCCGCTCTCCCCTCCGAGATAAAGTATTTCTCTGTAGCGCAATTTTTCGGGTATGCTTTTTCTTGCGCTGACGCTTTTACCCTGCTTTGTAAGAGTGGATACTGTCTCAGATATTTCTTTTACATTCGTTTTTCTGTCATAAAGCAGCAGTACGTCGACGTCATAGTCGCTTCGGCATGAGCCCAGCTCCTCCAAAAGGTCAAGATAGAGAGCAAAGCCGACCGCTCCCGAGCTTCTGCCCATTCTTCTCATCAGCTTGTCGTATCTTCCGCCTGCGAGCACTCCCGTACAAATACCGTCGATAAAGCCCTTGAACACGATGCCGTTGTAGTAGTTCATGTCATTGACTATGGAAAAGTCGATAAATATTTTGTCCTCGTACTCTGTACCCGAAAACAGCTCGCAGAGCTTGCACAGCTCATCGAGTGCCTCGGCTGATTGCTCGCTTTTGCATATGTCACGAAGCGGTGCGATAACATCCTGTATTTTTCCGTACATACCGGCAATAGTACAAAGCTTTGCGGTGCTCGCTTCATCAACCGAATATTTTTTACAGATACGCTCGATGTCGTGTTTGTTCTTTTCCTTTATACAATGGACCGTCTCTGCTCTGAATTTTTCATCCGTGCTTATCTCATCGAGAATGGAGGTCAGTATGTCGAGATGCGATATAGCAAGAACAAAGCTGCCGCCCACACGCTCAAGACTCTTTGCCGCAAGATATACCGCCTCGTATATGTCGTAGCCGTCAATGTCACCGATACATTCGAGCCCTGCCTGCATTATTTCCTTGTACTGATGAGTGCTGTCGGATATTCTGTATACATTTTCGTTGTAATAAACCTTTGTTTTCTCACCCGGTGCATCCTCTGCATTCTTTATGATGGAAAGGGTAACGTCAGGCTTGAGCGCCATCAGCTTTCCGTTTGTATCATTGAAGGTGATTACCCTGTCGCTGATGAGAAAATCCTTGTTTGATACATAGAGATCGTATTCTTCGAATTTGCTCATCTTGTAGGGCATATATCCGTACTGCTTGTATAATTCTCTGAGTGAAAAAATTGCTCTTTCTTCACTTTTCAGAAGTGACTGGTCGATCATTCCCGCTCCTCTTTTCCGCTCTTTCTATTACTTTGCTGTATCCGCCTTTGCCGTATTCAAAGCACTTGCTGACTCGGCTGATGGTCGCAGTGCTGACTCCTGTTTCCTTGCTGATGGTGGCGTAGTTTATCCCGCTTTTCAGCATTTTGGCAATTTTGAGTCTCTGTGCTATATCGAGTATTTCCTTTATCGTGCACGCATCCTCAAAGAATTCGTAACATTCCTCGATATTTTCAAGCGACAGTATAGCTTCGAACAGCTCATCCACATCTTTTGTGTGCCATTTGTTCATGTTGCGCCTCGCTTTATCACTTTATTACTTTAGCGTGGTAAATTATATCACTCTTGCTTTGTCTTGTCAATAGGTTTTTGATATAAATATTGATTATTTTAAAAAAATTGGGTAATATATTTTGTAATATCGGTATATTATATAAAAAGGAAAGAAATATCTGACCGTTATTCGAACAGTTTTAATGTTTGTTGAATTTTGTTATTGACATATTAAAAATGTTATGGTAAAATATACAAATGTAATGGGATGTAGCCAAGCGGTAAGGCACCAGACTTTGACTCTGGCATTTCGATGGTTCGAGCCCATCCATCCCAGCCAAAAAATCCAACTTTTGCGAGTTGGATTTTTTTATTTGTTCTGCAGGCACAACATCATTTGCCTCCAAGAGCAACATCGTTTCGAGCGAAGCGAGAACTTCATTGCTGCTTGCGGCACAAATGAATGATGCTTAGCTACTGTCTCAAATGAAGTTGCCTTCGGTACTTCACATACGCAGCTGCTTTAATTTGGTAAATTTCACGCCGTTTGTTGACAAAAAACGGACTGCGTGATATAATTTTCATATTAGTAATGCGGATGTCACATCGGATCAGATTACGAAAATGAAATTATGTACATAAGATCGAACAACGTAGAAGGAGAAATCATTATGAAAAAGACATTATTACTTATTGCTCTGTCACTTACGATTTGTTTTGCAGGCTGCGGCGAGGCAACCGAGGGAGGCAGCACAGCGGACGGCGAGACGGATGTTGCTTCATCTTCGGTTGACAGCTCTTCTGACACTACCCAGAGTATCTTGAAGAGAACGGCGAGTATACCGGAGAGTACACAGATATGACTGTTACAGTAGCAACGGGCGAATATATCAAGGTGTACCGAGACAGATACGGCAATGCCGTAAGCGAAGAAAAAGGCAAAATTTCCGAGTAAAAGACATGATTCTTGCATCCGCATGATTATAGAACGATAAACCCCAAAAGGCAGAAAAGCCGCATTTTGCAGAAAATGCGGCTTTTCTGCCTTTTTTGCCGCATAGGAAATTGCACGGATCCGCACTTTCCGTTTCGCACGGCAACCGTAATAAAAAAGCAACGGTAGGCGAGAGAAGGGGGCATTGCCCGCCTTTTTGAAAAAATTACATATGAAATTTCCGAATTTTGGTATTAAGTTTTCAAAATATTCAAATAATAGGAACGCAAATGGAACTCTATTGGAACAGAAACGGAACTTTCTGTGAGTATAATAAGAACAACAAGCAAACGATATTGCTTGAAAATAATTATTTAGGAGGCATTTTATTATGCTGTTTGAAACTATTGCAAAAATCATCGCTGAACGTACCGACCGTGACATTTCCGAGATCAAGCTCGAGAGCACCTTTGCTGAGCTTGGAATAGACTCTCTGGATACTGTTGAGCTCATCATGAATTTGGAGGATGCTATCGGTACAGAGATCGAGCTTGACCAGAAGGTTGAGACTGTAGGAGATCTCGTTAAGTTTATCGAGAGCAAAAATCAGGAGTAAGCTATGATCAAGTCGGAAATTTGCGAAATGCTCGGTATCAAGTACCCTGTGTTTCAAGGAGGCATGGCTTGGATAGCTGACGGAAAGCTGGCGGCTGCCGTATCAGAGGGCGGCGGCCTTGGTATCATCGCAGCAGGAAATGCTGACGGTAAATACGTCCGTGAGCAGCTCAGAATTGCAAAGTCGCTGACAGACAAGCCTATCGGCGTAAACATAATGCTCATGAGTCCGTATGCCGATGAGGTTGCCGAGGTCGTTAGTGTAGAGGGCGCATCTGTCGTAACGACGGGTGCGGGCAACCCTTCAAAATACATGGATCGCTGGAAAAGCGCAGGCATCAAGGTCATACCCGTTGTAGCTTCCGTCTCAATGGCGAAGCTGATGGAGCGCTTCGGTGCTTCTGCCCTTATAGCAGAGGGTGGCGAGAGCGGAGGCCATGTAGGGGAACTTACTACGATGGTGCTTGTTCCGCAGATTTGCGATGCGACATCTCTTCCCGTTATTGCCGCAGGCGGAATTGCCGACGGCCGCGGCGTTGCCGCAGCATTTATGCTCGGAGCCTGCGGTGTTCAGATGGGTACTCGCTTTTTGAGTGCGGAGGAGTGCAGTATTCACCCGACGTATAAAGAAAAAATACTCAAGGCGACCGATCTGTGTACTATGGTTACGGGCAAGCGTCTGGGCCATCCCGTGCGCAGTCTGCGCACACAGTTTGCCCGTGATTACTCAAAGGCGGAATACGGCGGTATGCCTGATGAGGAGCTTGAAGCGTTGGCAAGCGGAGCGTTGCGTCTTGCTGTGGTAGAGGGCAACCTTGAAAAAGGCTGTTTTCTTGCAGGTCAGATAGCTTCCGTTGTCAAGCGTGTTCAGCCTGCCGCCGAAATAGTAAAGGAAGTAATGGATGAGGCAGAGCCCATCCTGTTGAGGGCAGCATCATGGGTAAAATAGCATTTGTATTTTCAGGTCAGGGCGATCAGTATCCCGGAATGGGAAAGGAGCTGTCAGAGCAGTATCCGAGCGCAAGAGCCGTGTTTGATATGTGCGACAAGCTCCGCCCCGGTACCTCCGCTCAATGCTTTGAAGGCTCTGAGCAGGAGCTGATGGAAACAAAAAACACACAGCCGGCTCTGTTTGCGACAGAGCTTGCCTATGCAAGAGTGCTCTGCGAATCGGGGATAGTGCCCGACGCCGTTGCGGGCTTTTCATTGGGTGAGGTAACAGCTTGTACCTTTGCAGGTGTGTATGACGACGAGACGGGCTTTCGTCTTGTATGCAAGCGAGGAGAGCTCATGCAGCAGGAAGCGGAAAAGCATGATACCTCTATGGCGGCAGTAGTAAAGCTGCCAAAGGAGAAGGTATGTGAGCTGTGTACCGCTCACCCCGAGGTATACCCCGTGAATTTCAACTGTCCGGGGCAGGTATCCGTATCGGGACTTTCGAGCAGTATGCCAGACTTTTTTGCCGATGTAAAGGCGGCAGGCGGCAGAGCAATACCGCTGAAGGTAAAGGGAGCATTCCACTCCCCGTTTATGAATGAGGCGGCAGAAGCTTTTCTTGCGGAGCTGTCTCAGACACAGCCCCAGAGCAGCCGCATCACATTGTTCTCAAATGTGACGGCACAGCCCTATACCGAGGATGTAAAAGGGCTTTTGTCAAGGCAGATATGCTCTCCCGTGCGCTGGGAGGAAATTGTCAGAAATATGATAGCTCTCGGAGTTGATACCTTTGTAGAGATAGGACCCGGCAAGACCTTGACAAACATGATAAGAAAGATTGATGGCGGGGTAAGAGCATATTCCGCTTCGGAGCTTTCCGTTGTTTTAGGGGAGGTGAAATAATGCTCAAAGGTAAGGTTGCCCTCGTTACAGGAGGCTCAAGAGGAATAGGTGCGGCTGTTGCGGAAAAGTTGGCTTCTATGGGAGCTGATATAGCCGTGATATATGCAGGCAATCATGATGCCGCTGAATCTGTTTGTCTTAATTGCGAGCAGAAATACTCAGTCAGAGCAAAGGCATACTGCTGTGACGTATCTGATTTTGAAAAAGCAAAGCAGACCGTCGCCGCAGTAAAAGAGGAATTTGGGACGATACACATACTTGTAAACAATGCAGGGATCACACGTGATTCTCTTGTTGCAATGATGAAGGAAGAGGATTTTGACGCTGTGCTCGACACAAACCTCAAGGGAGCGTTTAACATGATCCGCCATTGTACGGGTATCTTTTTGCGCAACCGTGAGGGATGTATTATCAATATAAGCTCTGTTTCGGGCATGATGGGAAATGCAGGGCAAAGCAATTATTCAGCTTCTAAGGCAGGATTGATAGGTTTGACAAAATCCGTAGCCAAGGAGCTTGCACCGAGAAAAATTCGCTGCAATGCGATAGCTCCCGGTTTTATCAGAACGGACATGACACAGTCACAGCTTGACAGCGCTCTTCTCGGTATGATACCGCTCGGAAGAATGGGAGAGGCAGAGGAGGTTGCGGATGCCGCAGCATATTTGGCGTGTGCAAGCTATGTAACAGGTGAGGTACTGCGTGTTGACGGCGGCCTCGCAATGTAAGGAGAACAGTTATGAACGAAAATAACAGAAGAGTCGTTGTTACGGGAATGGGAGCGATCACTCCCGTCGGCAACAGCGTACAGGAATGCTGGCAAAATCTCGTAGCCGGCAAAAACGGTATTGGACCGATAACACTTTTTGATACCGAAAATTACAAGGCAAAATTGGGAGCTGAGGTAAAGAACTTCAACCCTCTTGATTATATGGAAAAATCGGATATGCTCCGCAGTGACCGATACGCTCAGTTCGCCGTAGCGGCGGCAAGTCAGGCTGTAGAGGAAAGCGGAATTGAGGGAAAGGTAGATCCCGAGCGCTTCGCCGTATATTTCGGTGCGGGCATCGGCGGCATTTCCACATTTGAGGGCGAGTACACAAAGCTGACACAAAAAGGTCCCCGCCGTGTTTCTCCCTTGTTTGTTCCTATGCTTATTGCAAATATGGCAGCAGGTATGATAGCAATCAAACATAACTGCCAAGGTGCCGCTATGCCTGCTGTTACAGCCTGCGCTTCGGGCTCAAATGCGATAGGCGAGGCTATGCGTCTTATCCGTCACGGATACGCCGACGCTGTGATCAGCGGAGGTGCGGAGGCGGCTATATGTGCCTCTGCGGTTGCAGGCTTTGCAAATATGCAGGCTCTGTCCGTATCCGAGGATGTGAATGCGGCATCTCTGCCGTTTGACGCACGCAGAAACGGTTTTGTCATCGGCGAGGGTGCTGTGGCGCTCGTACTCGAGGAATATGAGCACGCAAAGGCAAGAGGAGCAAAGATATACGGTGAAGTATGCGGCTACGGCTCGACCTGCGACGCACATCACATAACTGCTCCCCACCCCGAGGCAAGAGGCGGAGCTCAGGCAATGAAGGACGCAATGAAAGAGGCGGGCTATACCGAGGCTGACACAGTATACGTAAATGCACACGGTACGGGAACGCCTATGAACGATACTACAGAGACGATCGCTATAAAGACCGCCATGGGAGAAGAGGCGGCGGCGAGAGCATATATCAGTTCAACAAAGTCTATGACAGGCCATATGCTCGGAGCAGCCGGAGCTGTTGAGGCTATGGCGTGCTTGCTCGCTTTACGAGACGGTATAATTCCGCCGACTATAAATCTAAATGACCCTGACCCCAAGTGCGATCTTAACTATGTACCGAACAAAGCTGTAAGTGCGGATATCAGTCTTGCATTGTCAAACTCTTTGGGATTTGGCGGACACAATGCGTGTCTTGCCTTCAGAAAGGTGTAAATATGAACGAAACGGATATTCGTAAATATGCAGGGCTGATGCAGGAGCTTGGTCTTACGGGACTTGAGATAACAGAGGATAACAAGGTAGTACGTCTGGAGCGCACGGTACAAAATGTTGTGTGCGAACAGCTGACAGGTACAGCACCTGTGCCTGCCGCATCAGAGAGAAAGCAGAGCAGCTCTGACTGCATCAGCGTAAAATCACCCATAGTAGGTGTGTTTTATTCTGCTCCCGCCGAGAACGCAGAGCCTTTTGTGACGCTCGGTCAGCGTGTGGAGAAGGGCAGTACTCTTTGCATCATCGAGGCGATGAAGCTGATGAATGAGATTTGCTCGGAAGAGGACGGCGTCATCTCCGAGATCTGCGTAAAGAACGGTCAGGTCGTTGAATTCGGCACGGAGCTGTTCAAGATCAGGAGGTAAGATATGCAAAAAGAGGATATCAAAAAGATACTTCCGCACAGAGACGATATGCTTTTGCTTGATGACGTTGAGAACCAAGACGGCGTAGCCGTCGGACATTACACGGTACGCGGGGATGAATTTTTCCTCAGAGGACATTTCCCGAACAACCCCATTGTCCCCGGTGTTATTCTGTGCGAGATACTCGCACAGTCGGCTTGTGTTCTGCTCGAGGATAGGCTTTCGGAGGGGCAGCTACCCGTATATACGGGGCTTGACAAGGTGCGTTTTCGCTCTCCCGTTCACCCGGGTGACAGGATAGAGACAAGGTGTACTATAACAAGAGCAAAGCATCCCTTTTATTTTGCACAGGGCACAGCAAGTGTTGACGGAAAGGTTTGTGTATCTGCCGAATTTTCTTTTGCTGTAACAGGAGCATAGACTATGTTTTCAAAAATTCTTATTGCCAACCGAGGCGAAATTGCCGTCAGGATAATACGTGCCTGCAAGGAAATGGGCATTTCTACCGTTGCGGTCTACTCGGAAGCGGATAAAAATGCGCTTCATGTGGCGCTTGCCGACGAAAGCTACTGCATAGGTCCTGCGGAGGCAACTGAAAGCTATCTGAGAGAGGACCGTATCATCAGCACCGCACTTTTGTCCGGTGCTCAGGCTATTCATCCCGGATACGGTTTTTTGTCGGAGAATGCGCATTTTGCCCGTCAATGCCGAAAAAACGGTATCGTATTTATCGGCCCCGAGCCCGAGAGCATGGAGCGGCTCAGCGACAAGGCAATACTGAAAGAGCTCATATCGCAGACAGGACTGAGTGTAATTCCGGGAACTAAAGCGGTAGCATCGGTCGAGGAAGCGAAAATAAAGGCGGAGACTATCGGTTATCCCGTTATGCTGAAGGCATGTGCGGGCGGAGGCGGCAGAGGTATTCGTCTTATCAAGAGTGCCGCAGACTTGGATGATGCATATGCTCAGGCAAGCGCCGAGGCAAGTGCCGCTTTCGGTGACGGGTCGCTGTATCTTGAAAAATATATTTTCCCCGCACGCCACGTTGAGCTTCAGATAATGGCAGACGAGGCGGGGAATGCTGTATGTCTCGGCGAGAGGGACTGTTCGCTTCAGCGAAGAAACCAAAAGCTGATAGAAGAAACACCGTCACCTGCCGTAAACGACGAGCAACGCAAAAAAATAATGGCTCTCGCAGTCGATGCCGTCAAAAAGATAGGGTATGTCGGCGTGGGAACGCTTGAATTTTTGCTTGACCGTGAGGGGAACTTCTGGTTTATGGAGATGAATGTACGCCTGCAGGTCGAGCATTGCGTAACCGAGATGCTCACGGGCATCGACATAGTAAAATGGCAAATACGCATTGCGGCAGGTATCAACATCAATTTTTCACAGGAAGATATCAGCCTTAGCGGCTGTGCGATAGAATGCCGTATAAATGCGAAAAGCTGCGGTACGCTTGAAATGCTGCACGTTCCGGGAGGACCGTTTGTCCGCTTTGATACCTGTCTTGTTGCGGGTACGGCGGTAACGCCGTATTACGATTCGCTTATAGGCAAGCTCATCGTTCATGCAACAACTCGTGAGCAAGCGCTGCGAAAGCTGCGTGCCGCTCTGTGTGAATTGGTCATAGAAGGAATATCCGCAAATACGGAAGAACAGCTGAGAACGGTTGAAGACGAGCGCTTTATATCGGGCAGCTATGATCTGACGTTTATGGGATAGGGGGAGAAAAATGGCACTACTTAATTTTTTAAAGCCGAAAAACCAGCTGGAGGAGGGCGGACGCTGTGCCGCACCCGTACAGCAGGATGCCTGCGAGCCTGAAAAAAACTGCCCCAACTGCCACAAGGATATACCCTTGAGCCGACTGTGGGCAAACAAGCTCGTTTGTCCGTGCGGATATCATTTCCGCATGAAGGCACGCCAGCGTATCAATATGGTAACGGACAAGGACAGCTTTGAGGAGCTGTTCTGCGATATGAAAAGCGCAAATCCGCTGCTTTTCCCCGGATACAAGGAAAAGCTGGAGACAGTACGCTCGGCAAGCGGTGAGACTGAGGCGGTCGTTTGCGGAAGCGCTCAGATAGGCAAGCAGAAATGCTGTATATTCGTCATGGAATCGTATTTTATGATGGGTAGTATGGGCAGCGTTGTCGGAGAAAAGATCACATCGCTTTTTGAATATGCCACCTTACACCGTATGCCTGTTATCGGATATACGGTCTCGGGAGGGGCAAGGATGCAGGAGGGACTGCTTTCGCTTATGCAAATGGCGAAGACCAGTGCCGCCGTAAAGAGACACAGCGATGCGGGGCTTTTATATATAGCGGTGTTGACCGACCCAACCACGGGCGGTGTTACGGCAAGCTTTGCAATGGAGGCGGATATCATTTTGGCAGAACCGGGTGCTACCGTCGGCTTTGCGGGTGCACGTGTTATAGAGCAGACAACGAAAAAGACCTTGCCGAAAGGCTTTCAAACGGCGGAATTTGTGCTTGAGCACGGATTTGTTGACAGCATTATCGGACGAAAAGAGCAAAAAAAGCTGCTGACAGAGCTACTGAAAATGCACAACGGAGGATGAAACTATGAGCCGTACACCTTATGATATAGTAAAGCTTGCCCGTGATAATAACAGACCGACCGGACTTGACTATATAAAAAATATTTTTAAAAATTTCATCGAGCTTCACGGAGACCGACGTTATGCCGATGATACGGCTATCGTCGGGGGTATTGCACGGCTGGACGGTGCTGCCGTGACCGTAATTGCCATTGAAAAGGGGCACACGGCAAAGGAACGTGCCATGCGCAATTTCGGAGCTCCGAACCCCGAGGGCTACAGAAAGGCTCTGCGCCTTATGAAGCAGGCTGAAAAATTCGGACGTCCCGTTATCTGCTTTATCGACACCTCGGGTGCGTACTGCGGAATTGGCGCTGAGGAGCGTGGACAGGGACAGGCAATAGCGGAAAACCTCATGGAGATGACAACGCTTTGTGTTCCCGTTATATCCGTGCTTATCGGAGAGGGCGGCAGCGGCGGAGCTTTGGCTCTTGCGGTTGCAGACCGTGTGTGGATGCTTCAAAATTCCGTGTATTCGGTCATCTCCCCGGAAGGGTGCGCAAGCATTCTTTGGAAGGATTCGGCAAAGGCAGAGCTTGCCGCCGCAGGATTGAAGCTGACGGCAGACGACGCAAAGGAGCTTGGGATAATCGAGCGTGTCATTTCCGAAAAGGATATCGGCACAAAGGTGTTTTATGACAGGATAAAGGCACTTTTGAGCGAGGAGCTCGCAGAGCTTTCAAAGGAGCCTGAGCTGCTTCAAAAGAGATACGACCGCTTTAGGCAGATCGGCAGCGCTGTCAGCGCCGATGCCAAATGTGAATAAGGATAAAGGATAATTTATTATGAGCATATACCGAAAATTTTGCCGAGAGGAATTTGATGCGTTCGGAAACCTCAAAAGCTTTAGAGCCCAATATGCACAAAACTTTAACTTCGGTTACGATGTAGTTGACGCTATAGCAGACGAAACTCCCGATAAAACGGCGATAGTTTGGTGCAATACGGAAAACGAAGAACGCATTTTTTCCTTTTCCGATATAAAGACTCTGAGCAACAAAGCGGCAAATGTGTTTTACGATGCAGGTATTCGCAGAGGCGACCGTGTCATGCTGGTGCTCAAACGCCACTATGAATATTGGATATGCACCGTTGCTTTGCACAAGCTGGGCGTAACCGTGATACCCGCAACGCATATGCTGACCGAGGGCGATCTTGTATATAGGATAAAGGCCTCAGACGTGAAAGGGATAGTTTGTACTGCGCAAAACGACGTTCCGAGCAAAATAAAGTCGGCGCTGAAAAAAGCCGACACCTCATGTAAGCTCTGGTGTGTTGGGCAGAAGACAGAGGGCTTTGCCGATCTTACGCAGGAGTTAGACGAGGCAAAGAGCACACTTGAGCGTCACCCGACACTTGTAACAGATCCCATGCTGTTGTATTTTACATCGGGTACCACCGGATATCCGAAGGGGGTCATCCACGATTTTTCCTATCCTCTTGCACATATCGTAACGGCAAAGTATTGGCAGCAGGCAGAGGATGGAGGGTTGCACTTTACCGTTGCGGAAACGGGCTGGGCAAAGGCATCGTGGGGAAAGATATACGGGCAGTGGCTTGTAGGCAGTGCGGTCATGGTCTATGATTTTGACAACTTTGATCCCAAGCAGCTGACCACCGTTATCAATCGCTATGGAGTTACTTCATTTTGCGCGCCTCCTACGGTTTACCGCTATCTTGTAAGAAAAGGAATTCCCGAAATGCCAAATCTGCGCCATGCGTCTACCGCAGGCGAGATGCTCGCACCCGAGGTGTTCCGTCTATTTACCGAGCGCACGGGTATACAGCTGTGTGAAGGGTACGGACAGACGGAAACGACTCTGCTGATGGCGAATTTCAAGGGGCAGATCCCCGTGCAAGGCTCAATGGGATATGCCTCGCCTATGTACAATATAGAGCTTCGCGGCAAGGACGGCAAGATTGTCGGTGCGGGAGAGATAGGCGAGATAGTCATAGTTGCGCCGAAGGGCGAAAAGCAAATAGGAGTGTTCTGCGGCTATCTTGACAACGATGAGCAGTACCGCTATGTATGGCGTGACGGAGTGTATCATACCGGAGATGCTGCATGGCAGGATGAAAACGGTATGTATTGGTTCCACGGCAGATTTGACGATATTATAAAAACAGGCGGCTTTCGTGTAGGTCCGGATGAGATCGAAAATGTTTTGATGCAGCATCCTTGTGTCATGGAATGCAGTGTTGTAGGCGTGCCCGACACTTTACGAGGTCAGGCTATCAAGGCAGTTATAGTTTTGTCGGACGGAAATACACCGTCAAAAGAGCTTGAAAAAGAGATAAAGGATTTTTGCAACGGCAAGCTTGCTGAGTATAAATGGATACGAAGCATAGAGTTCGTGCAAGAGCTGCCAAAGACCATCAGCGGCAAGGTTCGCAGAACGGAGCTGCGCACACAATCCGAGTGCAAATAACAGACTGTTAAGCGTCTGAATACCATAAAAAGAAAACATATAAAACGGCATTATGCACCGTACCTGCCTTTTCGGGGATACGGTGCTGCTTTGTGTATGGGTATAAATGGAAATTTTTATTTGACGAATGACTATCTTTGTAGTATAATATATATTATACGAAGCTTATTACCCTCAATGGATATACCGTATGGTTAGGAGATTTTATGAAAGAGATTTTAGGTAGCACGGAGCATATACTCAATAGCTGTGTCAGCGGCTTTCACCAATATGTTTTTCAAGAGCCTGTTCACTTGACATATGTGAGTCAAAACCTATGTGATATGCTCGGATACACCTCTGATGAGCTTTTGAGCGAGGATACAGATCTGTATGCAGCTATAGTCCATCCCGCCGACCGAGAAAGATATTTTGAATTTATAAGGCGGGCAGCATCAGAAGAGCAGACCTTGACAGAGCAATACAGAGTGCTGTGTCGGGATCTGTCGGTCATGTATGTGAGCGATACTCTTTCATCAAAGCGTCTGGATGACGGTACTTTTGTCGGATACTCGGTTTTGACCGACATCACCTCCGTCAAGGAGGAAAACAGCAATCTGAGCTACCTCAATGATACAATACCGTGCGGCTTTGTCAGATACACCTGCGAAAAACAGCCAAGGGTCACTTATGTAAATGACAGAATGTTAAAAATACTCGGTGCCGACGGTATGGGAGATGGGTATACTGAGAGCATTGAGCTGTACAAGGGCAACATTTATTTGATGATACCCATGGAGGAAAGACGAAAATTTTCGCATTTTCTCAGCCGTGTGTATGAAAAAGGCACCCCCGTTTCGGGTGAGATATCCGTGCTTCGCTTTGACGGTACAAAGGCACGCATCTACGGTTGGGTGACGAAGTTTACAAACGAGCAGGGAGAGCAGGAATTTCAGAGTGTATGCATGGATGTGACCGAGAGATACCGCTCTAAAAAAGCAAGTGAGACTGAGCAATATTTAAAGGCACTGTCTGAGGTTTACGATAAGATATTTGAGTACGATTTTTCAAACAGGACCGTAAAATACGTGCATGGAAGCGGCTCGGATACTTTCGGCAGGATTCAGAACATTCCGATGCAGCTTGAGGAAGCGACCGAGCAATGGATACAAAACTCCGTGCTTGAATGTGAGCGCGGCGAGGTGCATGAGTTTTTTAAAAATATATTCTCAAGGCAGTCTCCCGCAGTCGAGGGCGGACCTGCACAGATACGCTTTCACTCAGCTTCGGGTAACGGGGAGATAAAGAAACATATCGGTATCTTTTTGGAGATATCTCCCTCCGTCAGTCTGTTTTGTACAAAGAGCATTTTGGACGATCGGACAGCGGACGATCTTCGAAACGAGAATATATCTCTGAAAAGCATGAATGAAAGTATGCAGGAGCTCGTCATGCGTTTTACCGAGGGCGTTGTTGCGTTCGAGGTGGATAATGACAGCGTAAAGCCGCTTTATGCATCTGATAACGTATGCAAATTTTTCGGATATACAAAAGAAGAGTGGATAGCTCTGGCGCAAACGAGCCATTCGATAAAAAAATTCGTTTCTCTCAGCGGCGTCGCATATGAGGATTTTGAAAAGTTGCTTGAGACGGGCGAGGCGGAATTTACATATTTTGATATAACGAAAAACGCACATCGCCGAATAAAGGCTATCTGTTCTCAGAAAAGCTCCGACGGCAACTCTCCCCGTTATGTAATGCTGTATAATATTGACGGCAGAGCCGAGCCGAGCATTGATGCTCGCAAGGAGGACAAGTCGAAAATATATATCCGCACCTTTGGGTATTTTGATGTTTTCGTGAATGAAAAACCTATCGCATTTCGAAACAAGAAATCAAAAGAGCTGTTTGCTCTGCTTGTAGACCGCAGAGGGGGATATGTTTCATCCGAGGAGGCTATAAGCTTTCTTTGGGAGGATGAGGCTGTAAATGCAGTAACATTGGCGAGATACCGAAAGGTCGCTCTGCGCCTCAAAAACATTTTGGAGGAGTATGCAATAACGGATATAGTTGAGTCTGTAGACGGAAAACGCAGAATAGTTACCGATAAGGTTCGGTGCGATCTGTACGATTATCTTTCTCAAAAGGAGGAATACTCACAGCTGTTTAAAGGAAGCTACCTGACAAATTACAGCTGGGGCGAGACGACCTTGGGAGAGCTTTTAAACGAACATTTGTATTGATAAAAGAAAAAGGAGCACCTCATCATTTTTGAGCTGCTCCTTTTTTGCTGTATACATTTTTGAGTAAAATACCGTCCGTGCCGCTCGATTTTACCGAGATGTGCAGACGGCATTCGCTCTGTTTTGCTAAATCTTATTTTCCTTTCGTGCTCTTGCGTGTATGTCATAGGCAAAGAGGTCAAGGTGAGATACCCCTATTTTTTTTAGTAGCTCGATACTTTTCTCCCGGTCGGAATTTGTGTTGTAGCCCTCGATATACGGAACCCGCACTATGACACGCTCGTTTGATACAAGTGACAGGAGCAGACTCAGATTTTCGAGGACCTGTGTGTTATCCATCTTTGTATACCTTTTGTAAATGTCGGGGTTTGTGTCTTTTATATCAACATAAAAGGTGTCAATACATCCGACAGCCTTTATTATATTTTCCTTTTTGACGCAAAGGGAGGTCTCTGCACAGATATGCCATTGCTTTGGAGCTAATTTGCAAAATGCCCATATAAAATCTGTGTATAGCAGCGGCTCACCTCCGCCGAAGGTTATGCCTCCGCCGCTTGAAATAAAGTACAGATCGTCTTGCTGTACCGTTTCATATAGCTGACGCACGCTGTATTCCGTTCCCGCACTTTCGTCAAAGCATTGAGGATTGAGACAGTATTCACAGCGCAGAGTACACCCCCAAAAGCCGACAAGAGTGCTCACTCCCTTGCCGTCACTCCCTATTCTCAACCGCTCAATACCTATGATAGGTGCGGTATACTTTGTACCGAGCTTGATATTTTTGATTAACGCTTTGTTCATTGTCCGTCTCTTATTATCACGCAGGACTTTATCTTACCGTAATCGTCAAAATGTATCTCTATTGTGACCTTCCCGTCGTCTTCGATGACATATTTGTCGACATATTTATTTTCGTGTATATCAAAGTACTCAGACCACTCCGAGCGTATATCCGATCTTTTACAATCATTGAAGGCACGCTCGAGCTCTTCCTCACTCATGCTCAGTACCTGTGATATGTCGGGAACTATAGGCACCGGCAGCATTCCCATCAGTATTTCTATTTCCTTTGAATCCGAAACGGGATATGCAATGTCTCCGTCAAGCGACGAGCCTTGCGATATCGCAATGTCTCCGTCAAACATTGTGCTGTCGTTTGGATATGTGTTGCGAGTTTCGCATCCTGTCATGCCCATGCTGAGTGAGAGAGCAAGTCCGGCTACGGTCACAGAACAGCCGAGCTTTCGGCGTTTGTCAAGCTCACGCTCAAGATATCTCAGCTCCGCTTCGCATTTTGGGCAGGTGCCTCGGCAGTCACCTTTGTGCTTGCATTCTTCCGTTACATATCTGATGTCGTTTGCCTCTGCTATAGAGCGCCTTATTTCCTTTAATATTCTGCACTTGTCCTTGCCTTTCATACAGATGCACCTCCGTTTTTTCTTTTGTATTTATTTGACTGTGAGGAAATAATAAAAGTTCCGCTGTTTCGCTTTCTTATTTTTCTTTTATATGTTTTTCCTTTTTTGTGTGATATTTGTGTGAATTATACGATACAGCACTTGCTTTATCCTTTGAAATATGGTATATTTTAAAGGATAAAAGCTTTTTTGGAGATGTGAAAAATGAAAAAGATCAGATCGGCTTTACTTATTATATTTGCCACGGCATTGATGGCTGTGTCACTTTGTATCGGCGTGTCGGCAGACACCGAGGGTGCGGCGAGTGGTACGGTCATTGACGAAACGGTAAATCTTATCAACGCAAACAAAAATCAGAGAGGCTCGGGCTATTTTTGGGACAACCCGAACGATACTCTCACTATCACAAATATGAAGATAGACACAGCATCAAGCTACGGACTGCGTTTTCCCGACGGTGCAAGGCTTGTGCTCGAAGGCGACAATGTGATAAAAGCATCATACTGTGCGCTCAGCACCGAGGGGAATTTAACCGTTGAGGGCAAGGGAACGCTGACTCTCATATCGGATACATACGGTATTATAATATCATCCTCTGATATGAACAAGACCCTGTCCTTTTATTCAGGCAGCGTTGTGATCAACGCAGGCGGTGACGGTATATTCAGCGAAAATGCCATAGTAACGCAAAATAAGGTGGCGGATATTGACATTACAGCCGGTGCGGAGTCATATGCGGTAAACACAAGACAGATAAAGCTGTTGGGCGGAGAGTTTACATCAAACGCTCCTCTGTACGCAAGAGATATCAAGATATCCGAGATGAAGCTTAGCATAACCGCAAACAGAGCGGCAATAAGCATCAAGGATGCGGCAGAGGACAAGCCCTATGAAGACCTTTCTATGTCAAAGATAAGCATAAAAGCGGGAGACAGCGAGGATGCTTTATCAAGCGTTGACAGCTACAACGGAGAGAATTGCATATCCACCAAGATCAAAAACGAATATACGGCAACCAGCCTGTTTCTTGAGATCTTCGGTGTAAAAGCGCCGGGTTACCTTGACTTTATTTTTATCGGTATTATAATAATAGCGGTTGCGGCTATTATTGCAACACCGTATATCAAGCATAAAATGAGTCTTGCAGAGGTCGAAGCGAAAAAGGCTGCGGCAAGAGAAGAGGAAAAGCAGAACCGTAAGGCGACGCTCGGCGACAAAAACGAAGAAAAGAAATAATTAAAGATCCGCCCCGAATAAGTACGTCTTACTTATATGGGGCGGACCTTCCATATATTAAACAGCATCAATACCGACCGTGCCGAAAAAACGGCACAGGCGGTATTTTTATTGCATAGGAAATTGCGAAATTACACTTCACCGTTTAGCCAAGCCAAGTGAATGCCATAATAGCGATTGGCAAGAGGATGGGGGTACTGCCCGCTTTTATATGCGGTAACAGAAAGGGCATAAGCTATGTGACAGCTTATGCCCTTTCTGTTATTTTGGTGCTTTTTTATCAGAGGTTATTTTTTCTCTTTTTTGAGAAGATCACCGTGCTGAAAAGAAGCATTCCGCTTGTAAATAATACTGCAAGCCACATCGTGAGATTGCTGTCATCGCCTGTGTAGGGAACATGGTAGTCGTAGATGTTTTCAAATTCCGCTACGACATTTGCTTGCTCTGTACCGTTGACGGTTGCTTTTGCAACGAGCTTGTTGTCATCTCCGAGAGTTACGCTTACACTTACGAGGTACTGCGCATCGCTATAGGTGACGTCAGTCATCTTGCCGTCTACTTCGGTCAATTTGTAGGTGTAGGTGTTACCGATATCATCCTCGGTAAAGCTGAGAGTAAATTTAGCATTTCCGTTCTCGTCTGACCTGACATATATAGATTCGTTGGTCTTTGTGTCAAGAAGCTCAAACTCAAAGCCTTGAGGTCCTATCTTTGAGTCGCCCGTGTTCTTTACGGTCTTCTTTATATTAAAGTCAACCGTAATATCATCGGGGCGGGGGGTGTAGATGTTATTAAAGACTACTTCGGATACCTCGGAGCTATCTTCTGCTTTTTCAAGCTTGACGTCTGCTGTGAGATTTCCTTTGCCGTCGTCCTCTACTGTGACGGTCAGCTTGTATACTACAGTGTCATATGTCACACGGTCTTCCGCATCTGTCGAGTCTTCAACCATGACGTATCTGTATATTCCGTCGTCCGTGTAGGTTATTCTGTCAAAGTTAAATCTGCCGTCAGCGAGGTTTTCCGTGCTTCTTATCGGAGTGCCTGTCTTGTTATAGCTCTCGTCTGCCTCATAGATGTCAAATTTAAATTCTCCGAGAAGAAGCTCTCGTCCTTCAAGCACCTTTGTACCACCGAGCTCGACGTATGTCTCTTTTGCGGTGTAGGTGTTTTTAAATACGATGTCTGATGCAATGTTCGAGCTGTCAGCGTATGCGACTGTTGCTGTGAGAGTACCATTTCCGTCGTCGGTTACGGTAACGGTCACATGGTATACGCTCTTGTCGTATGTGATTCCGCCGAGCGCCGCCGTTGCGTTCTCTCTTACTACGTAGTGATAGGTGCCTGCCTTTGTATAGGTGATAGAGCCAAAGCTGAATGTACCGTCAGCTGCATTATTAGCTGTGTCGAAAGCTTCTCCGAGAACGGTAAAGTCAACATCTGCATTGAATATATCAAACGTGAATTCGTCAGCAGAAAGCTCACGGCCTTCAAGCTCTTTTTTGCCGCTTATCGTTGCTGTTGTCGGGTCCGGTGTATATGTGTTGACAAAGCTTATTGAGCTTGTGGGTGTTTTTTCATCACCGTCGACCTCAACTATTGTAACAGTCGGAACAAGAACACCGTTGTCGTCCGTGATAACGACGGTAATGTTGTATGCCGTTTCGTCGTAATATACGTTTGCAAGAGTTCCTTTCTTTTCCTTTACAACATAGTAGTGTGTTCCCGTGGTCGTGTATTGCTTTTGTTCAAAGCTGAAATAGCCTGCTTCGTTGTTCTTCACGGTTTCGGGAGTTTTGCCCTCTGTGACAAAGTCATCTTCCGTTTCATAAAGCTCAAACTCAAATTCATTTGCATTAAGCTCTCTGCCGTCGAGCTTCTTTGTTCCGTCGATGTTGACGACCGTGCTCTTAGGTTTGTATTCGTTTACAAAGCTTGCCTCAAAGCTGTTGTCCTTTGTTGCGGGAACATTTTCGCTGTCGTAGATAACTGCGCTTACCGTGCCGTCGAGATTGTCTATTATCTCAATTTTTAAGGTGTACGTCTTGCTTGTGTAGTTCATGCCCGAGATCGGCTCATCGGGTATTATCTCTTTGAGAGTATATACGATGTTCTCACCGTTACTGCGTGCGGGGAAGGTGAGTGAGATCTGAGTTTTGCCGTTAGTATCTGTAGGCTTGCTTGTTGTTACGAGTGTGTTCTGGTTGTACAGACCGAATACAAAGCCTGCCTTTGATATTTCTGTGCTTGTGTTGTTTTCAACGTACTTTGTGATGTCGATGCTTACCGTTGCTTCTCCCTTAGGCTCGTATGTGTTGCCGACGTTTGCGCTGATATTCCATGTTGAATTGAGCTGAGTAACGGTAGTGCCGTTGCTCTGTACAACACTCTTTATCTCGAGCTTGCCGTCCATGTCATCATCACTTACCACTACATCAAAGTAACGGTGTGCTGTATCGTAGCTGACACCGCCGATGCTGCCTTCTACCTCGCTCAGGCGGTAGAAATATGTACCTGTTGCAAGATATGTCTCTTTCTGCATTGCAGATGTGAAGTCAAAATTGTGATTTTTAGCATTGACTGTGGTTTGTGCGATGTCTACCCAGCTTGCTCCATCGAGTCTCTGAAGAGTAAAGGTGAAGCTGTCTGTATCAAGCCACTGTCTTCCCGTCAGTGACTTTTCACCTGTGAGAGTGATATTGACAGGCGATACCTTTGCGGGAGAATATGTGTTTGTAAAGTTCAGTACCGTGTCGCTTGCCGAATCTATAGTTGCTGAGAGCGACGTTGATTCAGCGCTGAAGCCTGCCGGTATGTCCTTTTCGGTTACTGTGACTTTGGTGTTTTCGGGGATGTCTTCGACAGCTGCGCTCTCACCGTGCTTTAAGCTGATGGTAAAGATGCCGTTTCCATCAGTGGTTTTCTGCTCCGAGCCTGCTGACGTTACTACAGTAAAGCTCTTGTTTGCGTTGCCGACTCCGAGATCGACCTCAAACGTGAAGCTCTTGTTTTGATGTTCTGTGTAGTCGGAGCCGAACGGGTGTTCCACTTTCTTTGATACGATAAGCGCACCATGCCCTATCGGACGGTTGACAAACGCTGACTCGTGAATGACATTGTTCTCAATGGTAAAGGTGATGTCGTCCGCATCATTTCCGTTGATGGTTTTGATGGTATAGTTGGGATGTGCATGCTCGCTCACAGTGAACTTTACTCCTGTCGGCAAGCCTACGATGTATATGGATTGGTCGGGGCGCAGTATCAAGCTTGCCGCACCGTCCTTGAATGTGACGGTACTGTAGATCTCTGTGCCTGATTCGCTTACAAACAAGGTCTGGTATGTGCCGTTTTCGCTCTTGTCCTCGCTTGTAACTGTGAATTCAAAATTGGTATTAGTACCCGGAACGACGGCTTCTACCTGCTTTGATATCTTTATTCCTCGAGCGGGAGAAACTGTTATTTTTCCGTTATTTCCGAGGATCGCATCAATGTAGTAGTGCTCGGCATCGTTTGAGTCTGTGTATGCAAGCTCAATGGTGGGATATCCAGAATACGAGATGGTTTTGGTGTTGTTGCTTGTTTTCTCGGTTGTATTCAAACGTGCGGAGGGAAGTACGGTGCCCTTGGGAATATACCAGCTGTTGTTGTCGTCTCTTTTCACCGCTTTTGCGATAGCCTCAGCATAAATAAGGTCGTAGTGTACCTCCTGCTCTGCTGCACCCGTAGCTTTGTCGGTTATTTTAAATACAGAGTGTGCACGGTAGTAATCGCCGTCGGGGAGGGTGGTGCCTGTGTACAGCTTGTAGCTTGTACCGTCTTTTACATATATGGGTGCATCCTGAGTGTAGTAGAAACGCTCGTTTTCAAACGAAGGCTCAAAGTAGGAGACGGTATTTACCTGCTCGAGATAGTAGATGTCGTTATTGAAAGCATCGAGGTCCCATTGGTTTGTGTAGAAGGTATATGTTCCGTCTGCGTTTTTGTAAGCATAGTCGCTCGATACCTTCTCTGTTATGTTAAAGGGGGTAATGTCGTCTCTTACGCCGATCTCATATACAAGGCGTATAGGTGTCTTGTCGTCTATTTCTATCTTGATGTCCGTAGCGTCGTCAAGGCTCGTTCCCTTAAAGGAAACGTTGTAGGATATGACGGGTATCAGAGATGCGGGTACGTTCCATTTTACTGTGCAGCTGCCGTCCTCTATTGAAGTGAGGACTCGAATGGTAACGTACATCATATCACTTACCTTGTGTCCGTCAACGACGTCTCCGAGCATACCGTATGACTTTACCGTGTATACAGCACCTGTGGGCTTGTCAGCGGAGGTATGTCCCTCATGCCAAAAACCTAAGTATTTGCCGTCTTTGTCCGCATACCAGCCGATATAGTTTGAATATCCGCTGTCGCTGTAGCTGAGCTGTCCGTATTCATAGGCAAGATGTACAAGGTCTCGTGTATCTTCGGTGGAGGTTATTCCGAGACGCTCCTTTACCGACCAGATAAAGTTGTCGCCGAGCTCTGTAGGAGTATCGGCCGTACCAAAGTCACCGCCGCCGTCAACAAAGTTTTTCGCAAGCCTTTCTCCTGTATAGAGAGTATCACCGAGGATAATACCCTTTACATCCTTTACATCCATGTAAAGACCGAGCCTGTCGATAAACTCAATATATCCGTCAAGATCAACATCGCCGTTTTCTATGAGAGTAGGGAAGTACAGCGATTGAATGATGATCTGCTGTACTATGCTGTCAAAAGCACTGATAAGACCTGCAGCATCGTTTGCAGGGAAATACTCATCTACATATAACTGATCTTCGACTGCCATATTGCGTGTGACGGAGATCTGTGTTGTTATGGCGAGCTTTTCGCTTTCTTGAAGCTTCAAAAACGATGTCCAGTCGTCATTTATCCCTTTTGATGATTTTTGGGGGTCGAGCACAGCAAGTGCGTTGGTGTCGGTGGAGACTCCGAGTCCGAGAGTATAGAAAAGTGCATCATTATCATAGTGTTCGGCTACCTTGGATTTTGCATAAGATGCCGTCAGCTGAGTAAGGAATACCATTTCATCCGTGGTGGACGTTCCGTTTCCTATGTGGGAGGATCCGACATTATCGTATGAGGAAGTAGCTGCGGTCGGTGCTCCGTCACTCATCAGAACGATGATGGGGATGCGCTTTGTTCCTGCTTGAAGACCGCTACTGATAGTTGTGTCAGTTACGGCGAGCAGCTGCTCCATTGCCTGATATACGCCGTTTTGTATATATGTACCGCCGATTACGTCGTCTTTGTTTTGAGCAACAGTGCTGTTTTCTGAGTTTACAACGCTGCTGTTGACGCTGACTGAGTATGTTGCGCTCGTTGTGTTGCCTTTGTCACCCTTATTGCCTTTGTTGCCTTTGCCGCCTTCATCGTTGTCATCGGTGCTGTTGGTAACAAGAACAAGATATTGACCGTTTTCGTGTGTGTATCTGTCAAGCGGCAAAAGCACGGATGCGGTGCTTGTGTCTGAGTTGCCGCTGACCGCATTACCTGAATACAGAACTACACCGACACGGTTATAGTAGTTTGTCTGTTGCAGAGTGGTGATGGCGTTGTTTGTTGCTGTGACCATAGCCTGTACTTCTTCGCTGGACATTGAGCCCGAGATGTCGAGTACGAGCATTGTGTCTGTCGGAAGGTTTGAATATCCGACAATGGACTTGTTCGATGCTATGGTTGAAAGAGCAACGAGAAAGTTGTTTGACGGGTCATTCATGCTGACAAGACCGTTGAACGCATCTGCGCTTGTAAATACGGACTTGTCAGACCATACACCGCCTGCCATGGCGGTGCTGAGAACGTCCGAGCCATAGATTTTTTTATAGTTGTCCATGGTCGATGGGTCAACTATGCGTGAGTCGGTAGTTTCCGCTGCCAAAGTTATACCGAGGCTTGATATTCCCGATATAAGTATCGCTACTGTGAGAAATACCGACATGATTCTTTTGTACATTTTGTTCTTCATTTTTTCTTCCTTTCGTGTTTTTGCAAAACCTTTATGTGATATGAGATATTATGTTTTTTTCGTTTGAGCATACGCCAACGAGGTCTCCTTGTTTTTCTGTTAGGAAAAACGCACATGAGCCGCAATCTTCACATCGTCGTTGTTCAAAAAATCTGTTTTTTGAATGTGGACAGGCGCTTTGCATGGCGGTGATCCACATTCTGCCTTTTGGGGTGTATCTCGGTTGCTCTTCAAAGTCGGGGTACTCTCCGCAGTATTTGTCAAAGGTATCGTCGTATCTGAAGAGCACATCGCATATATCATCATCAAAACAGAATGTGCGTGTTATCGTCTTTTTCACCGATGTATCTCCTTCCATGTTTTATCTTACGCCAATATTTTACATTGAAAAATCGATTTTTATAATGTATTTTTTAATTATTAAAAGTGCAATTTTTTCTTTTAAAAATTCATGGGCAAGGTAAATGAAACGAGTTTTTTTAGGCAAAAAGGCAAAAAACGCATTGGATGTATCAAATGGTTATTATATAGCGCACATCTCATTGCGCAAGCGAAACATTGATAAATTTTAGACAATGTTTCGCAAAAAAACTCACTCGGAATTTAAATGTAAAAATCCGAGTAACGGGGAGAGTTTTGGCTTTTTTGCTGTGATGCATGATATGTTTTTAAATATACCTTCAAAATTAGGGAAGC
>JBGVFH010000035.1:0-52405 GCA_045120955.1 Eubacteriales bacterium
CGGCAAAGATTGCTGGCGTTGACAGAATATTTAAGCTTGGCGGTGCACAGGCAATAGCCGCTCTCGCATACGGTACCGAATCGGTGCCCAAGGTCGATAAAATAGTAGGCCCCGGCAACGCATTTGTCGCAGAGGCTAAAAGACAGGTCTTCGGCGTGGTCTCTATTGATATGATAGCAGGACCAAGCGAAATTCTCGTTGTGGCTGACTCGACCTGCAATCCCGCCTATGTTGCCGCTGACTTGCTCTCACAGGCAGAGCACGACAAAATGGCAAGTGCGGTGCTCGTATGCGACAGCATCAAATTTGCAAACTCAGTCTCCGCCGAGCTTGAACGTCAGATACCTCTGCTTGAGCGTGCACAGATAGCAAGAGCCTCCATTGACAACAACGGCAAGATCATCGTGGCAAAGGACAACCTTATGCTCGCAATAGACATAGCAAACGAGATAGCACCTGAGCATCTTGAAATTTGCGTAGACAACCCCTTTGATTATCTTGATAAAATTAAGAACGCAGGCTCGATATTCATGGGCAAAAACTGCCCCGAGGCGCTCGGTGACTACTTTGCAGGTCCGAACCACACCCTGCCCACGGGCGGAAGCGCAAGATTCTCTTCTCCGCTCTCGGTAGATGATTTTGTAAAGAAATCGCAGTTTACATATTACACCAAAGACGCACTTTCAAAGGTTGCGGACAAGATAGCATTTTTTGCAAGCAAGGAAGGACTCGGCGCTCACGCAAAGAGCGTTACCGTCCGTTTTGAGGACTAAATATGAGCAGATTTTTCAGCACAAAGTATTCTTCGCTCGTTCCCTACGTTCCGGGTGAACAGCCAAAGGATATGAAGTATATAAAGCTAAACACCAACGAATCCCCCTTTCCTCCGTCTCAGGGAGTGCTCGACGCCGTTGCCAAAGAAGCAGGCACTCTGCAGCTTTACAGCGATCCGAGCTGCAGTATACTCAGAAAAAAAGCGGCAGAGGTATACGGTGTCCCGTATGACCGCATAATCATGACAAACGGCTCGGATGAGGTGCTCAATTTTGCTTTTATGGCTTTTTGCGACAAAGAGCACCCGATAGCCTTTGCAGATATTACATACGGCTTTTACAGCGTTTTTGCAGAGCTCAACGGCATCCCATACCGCCTGATACCGCTGCGTGACGATTTTAGCATAGACTACAGAGACTATGTGTCGATAAACGAAAATATCGTCATAGCGAACCCAAACGCTCCGACAGGACTTGCACTTTCTCTTGAGCAGATAGAAGAGATCGTGCGCTCAAATCCGAACAATGTCGTTATCATAGACGAAGCGTATGTTGATTTCGGAGCGGAGAGTGCTGTGAGACTCACCGACAAATATGACAATCTGCTCGTCACGCAGACATTTTCAAAGTCACGCTCGATGGCAGGCGCACGGCTCGGTATAGGCATCGGAAACGAACAGCTCATCTCCGATCTCAATACCGTAAAATATTCGACCAACCCCTACAATGTCAACCGCATGACCTGTATGGCAGGCTATGCCGCTCTGTGCGACAACGATTATTATATGGACAACTGCAAGATCATTGAGCAGAACAGAGAATATATGCAAAACGAGCTTTCACTCCTCGGCTTTGAGCATACTCAGTCAAAGACGAATTTCGTATTTGCAAAAAGCGACAGGATAGACGGGGAGCGTCTGTATCTTAGACTTAAAGAAAAGGGCATACTTGTGCGCCACTTTGATAAAGAAAGAATATCGCAGTACAACAGAATTACGGTAGGCACACGGGAGCAGACCGACACTCTGCTCGATGCGATAAAAGAAATACTGAAGGAGACAGAAAAATGAGAAGTGCCGATATAGAACGCAAGACCTATGAAACGGATATAAAGCTTTCTCTGAATATCGACGGAGACGGCAACTCGGATATAAAAACAGGCTGCGGTTTTCTCGACCATATGCTCACGCTTTTTACAAAGCACGGCAATTTTGACATTTCACTTGTCTGCAAGGGTGACTGTGATGTAGACTATCACCACAGTGCAGAGGATATCGGAATTTGCCTCGGCAAGGCATTTTACAATGCAATGGCAGACAAAAAAGGCATCACAAGATACGCCGACACAACTCTTTGTATGGATGAGTCTCTTGTGCTCAGCGCAGTTGATATCTCGGGCAGAGGGGGGCTGTATTATGAAATGAACATCCCCACCGAGAAGGTCGGTGACTTTGATACGGAGCTGTGCGAGGAGTTTTTCACCGCCTTCTGCCGTGAAGCGCAAATAACGCTTCACATAAGACAGATATGCGGCAAAAACTCGCACCACCTCATCGAAGCGGTATACAAATCTGTCGCACGGAGCCTTTCAAAGGCACTGGCGGCTGACCCGAGAAACCTCGACAAAATCCCCTCAACCAAAGGAATACTTGAATGATAGCAATTATTGACTACGGGGTGGGCAATCTTTTTTCGCTTTGCTCATCTCTCGAATACATAGGCGCCGACTGTGTTGTCACATCGGACAAAAATGAAATAAAAAGAGCTGACAAGCTCATACTTCCGGGAGTGGGCGCTTTTGCCGATGCGGCAAAAAAGCTCGACTCATTCGGTCTTTCCTCTCTTATAAAAGAGCAGGCGGCGGACGGCAAGGATATCATGGGCATTTGCTTGGGTATGCAGATGCTTTTTGAAAAAAGCTACGAGTACGGCGAGCACAGAGGACTTGGACTTCTTCAGGGAAGCGTTGTCCCGATGAAGGGCTATATTCCCGAGTCGCTGAAGGTACCTCATATCGGCTGGAACGCACTTGATTTTAAAAAGGACCACAAGCTCTTTAAATACATAAAGAACCGTGACTGCGTTTATTTTGTGCACTCGTACTACGCCTGCGACTGCGAGGACAGTGTGATAGCTACGGCGCAATACGGAAAGCCGCTTACTGCGGCGGTTGCGCACGGCAATATCATGGGATGCCAATTTCATCCCGAAAAAAGCGGCACGGTAGGGCTGAACATTCTGCGTGCATTTTGCGAGGAGGAGAACAAATGATAATATTTCCCGCAATAGACCTGTATGACAAAAAAGCGGTGCGGCTTTTGCACGGAGACTACAGCAAAATGACTGTCTACAGCGACAATCCCATCGAGATTGCACGTGACTTTGAGGCGCAAGGAGCCGGTCACATACATTTGGTCGATCTGGAGGGTGCGAAAAACGCAAACACACCGAACATTGACATAGTAGCTCAGATAGCCCGTGAGACCTCGCTTTTTTGCGAGATAGGCGGCGGTATCAGAGATATGGAAACAGTTGACCGTTATATATCCTGCGGTGTCGACCGAGTTATTATCGGCACAGCGGCTGTGACAGACAGACCCTTTTTGGAGGCGGCTGTAAAGAAATACGGGGATAAGATCGCCGTAGGTGCAGACTTTAAGGACGGATATATCGCAATAAAAGGGTGGCTGGAAAAATCCGAGTACACGCTTGACGCTTTTCTCTCTGAGATGAAGCAAGCGGGAATAAAAACCGTCATTATCACCGATATATCAAAGGACGGCGCCATGAAAGGCACAAATCTCGAGCTATACAAAAGGTTGTCCTCCCAATACTCCCTTGACATTACAGCCTCGGGCGGTGTCAGCAGTATGGATGATATAATAAAGCTCAGAGACATGGGGCTGTACGCCGCAATAATCGGCAAAGCGTACTACGTTAAAAGCATAAGCATCAAAGAGGCAGTCGAGGTGGCAAGATGATTACAAAAAGAATAATTCCCTGCCTTGACGTGCGCAACGGCAGAGTCGTAAAGGGTGTAAACTTTGAGGGGCTCAGTGACGTAAACTCGCCCACAGAGCTTGCCCGTTACTATTCGGAAAACGGTGCGGATGAGCTTGTTTTCTACGATATTACCGCATCATACGAGCAAAGGGCGCTTTTTACCGATATACTCAGAGAGGTAGCAAAAACGATCTTTATTCCTTTGACGGTGGGAGGCGGTATAAACACGCTCGACGATTTTGACAGAGTGCTCAAATGCGGCGCTGACAAGGTCAGCGTAAACTCAGGCGCTATCAAAAACCCCCGTCTGATCAAAGATGCGGCTGAAAAATACGGCAATCAATGCGTTGTCATTTCTGCCGATGTCAAGCGGGTCGACGGTGTGTTCAGAGTCTTTGCCAAAGGCGGACGCGAAAACACGGGCATGGAAGCTATATCCTGGATCAAGAAATGCGTGGAGCTTGGCGCAGGAGAGGTTGTCGTAAACTCTATTGACACCGACGGTGTTAAGGGCGGTTTTGATATCGAAATGCTGAGCGCCGTCTGCTCCGCTGTAAACGTACCGGTCATCGCATCCGGAGGCGCAGGCTCAACACAAGACTTTATAAAGCTTTTTGAGCAGATACCAGACATTGATGCAGCACTCGCCGCATCAGTCTTCCACTTCGGCGAGATAAGGATACCTGAGCTGAAGTCAGAAATGCAAAAAAACAATATCACGGTGAGGTTATAAGAAATGATAAACATAGAAGAACTTAAATTTGATGAAAAAGGGCTGATACCCGCAGTTGTCGTTGACGAGATGACACAAAAGGTGCTGACAGTCGCATATATGAACAAGGAAAGCCTGCAGATCTCAATGGAAAAGGGGCTGACGTGCTTTTGGAGCCGTTCAAGACAGGAGCTGTGGCTTAAAGGAGAGACCAGCGGAAACTATCAGCACATCGTTTCCATCACGGCTGACTGTGATAAGGATGCGCTCGTCGTTGTTGTAAAAAAGGACGGCCCCGCCTGCCACACGGGCACCGACTCATGCTTTACAAATACGCTGTGGCAGAGCTCTGAGCTTTCTCAGTTCACGCTTCGAGGGCTTTATGAGCTTCTCGAAGGCAGAAAGAAGGACAAGCCCGAAGGCTCATACACCACATATCTTTTTGAAAAAGGAATTGATAAGATTCTCAAAAAGGTAGGCGAGGAATGTACCGAGGTCATCATCGCAGGAAAAGCAGATGATAAAAACGAAACTGTATACGAGATAGCCGACCTTGCGTATCACGTAATGGTGCTCATGACGCAAATGGGCATCACGGTCGACGATATCCACCGCGAGCTTGCGTCAAGACACATCATTGACCACAAGGTAAAACAGGAAAAAATGACGAAATGACCTTTTCAAACTACCATACACACACTCTTTTCTGTGACGGAAAGGACACCCCCGAAGAGCTGACTCTGAAAGCCATTGAGCTTGGCTGTGACGAGATAGGCTTTAGTGGTCACAGCTACACCTTCTTTGACGAAAGCTACTGTATGTCACAGAAAGGCACAAAAGAATACAAAGAGTGCGTAAATGCACTCAAAGACAAATACAAGGGCAAAATAAAGGTCCTGCTGGGAATTGAGCAGGACTTTTATTCCGAGGAGTCTGTAGAGGGATACGATTATGTCATCGGCGGAGTCCATTATGTAAATCGCAACGGCGTATATCTGCCCGTAGACGAGAGCAAGGAAGCGCTTATACAAACCGTCTGCGACTATTACAGCGGTGACTATTACTCGTTTTGCGAGGATTATTTTGAAAATGTCGCAGCACTATATGAACGAACAAAATGCGATATAGTAGCGCACTTTGACCTTGTAACAAAATTTAATGAAAATAATGTGCTCTTCGATACGCAAAACAGAAGATACAAGGCAGCTGCATACAGCGCACTTGAAAGCCTGATGAAAGCTCCCGTAAGGTTTGAAATAAACACGGGTGCAGTTTCACGAGGCTACAGGCAAGCTCCGTATCCGAGCGCAGATATCCTTGATATTCTCAAAAAGAACGGCAATGAGCTGATACTTGGCTCGGACTGTCATGACAAGGAGTATCTGCTCTTCGGCTTTGAAAAATACAGTCATCTTGTTCTGAAATAACAGTTGCAAGTGTCAAAAGCACCGCATCCGTCAGCCGAAAATCGGCTGACGGATGCGGTGCTTTTTATAGTTTATTTACTTTACAACCATATTACTGCAGTTTAAAACCACAGCTTCTGCAAAATCTTACAGGTTCATCATAACGCATCCCGCAGTTCGGACAAACGCAAACGGAGCTATCCGTTCTTGTACCGTCCTCGTTTTTTGCATTTCCGAGTATCTGGCTGTCTCTTTCATCTATGGAGTTAAGCTCGGCTGTGAGGCTATCTATCTCCTGCTTTTTGCGGTCGATCTGTTCGAAAGTCTCATTGAGAGATGAAAAATCACTGTCTTTATTTTCCCATTTTGCGTATGCCTGCTCTCCTATCGAAAAAATCAGCTTTTGAATTTCAGATTCGAGCGATTCGATATGCGTCTTTATCTTACTCTTTTCCAGAGAAGATGACGCCTTTACACTTATCGTTGTAATACCTCTGTTAAATGAGGATTTAAACTTTGAAAATGCATCACCGGCCATTACGCACACCTACCTTAGTTGTCCATTTGAATGATCGGGAGAATTGCTACTACATCATCATCGATCTTTTCTGCCTTTTTGCCCTTGAACAGGTAAAGCTCGCCCTTATAAGATGTAAGGCTGAAATCATAGATGTAAAGGATCTGCTCATCGGGTGTTATACGGTATGAATGTACATCATCAGCAACCTTTGTGGTCTTGCCTTTAAGTGTTGCAGTCTTGAGAGTACCGTACTGCTTCTCCGTGCTCCAGTCTGTGTAGTAAGCAACCTTCTTTGAATCTTCAAGATATGATACATAAGCTATTCTTACATCGTAGTCGATCTTGGTCTTGTTGATGTAAAGCTCACCCTTGCCATCCTTTACGTCCTTGAAGTAGAGGTACTGATCGTCAGCAACGAAGTATGAATAATATGTGCTTACGTCACTGTCATAAAGCTCTGCTTTTCCGACTGTCTTTGATATCTCTATCTTGTAAAGGTCGCCGTAGGTTGAATAATCTGATATTGAATCTGTTGACGGCTCGGAAATATCGTCGATGTAGTATACATTCTTTCCTGCTTCGTCGATGTCAAATGCCGTACCCTCTGTTGTATCAACGAGAGTTGCAGCTTCCTTGATAGCAATATAGTAATCGGATGCGGAATAAAGCGCAGCCGTTACCATGCTCTGAACGTCATAAACATTCGTTATCTCAGAAAGCTTGACCTTGGAAACGGAGGTCTGGTTATATGTCTTGTATACTATAACTGCACGCTCCTCGGCAGCTCTTGATGAGTACTCAACATATGACTCGGTAATTACCTTTTCTTCTTTTCCGTCAAAGTAGCAAAGTGTGTAGCTCTGCTGTTCCATTGTCATCTCAGAAAGTGTGGTGCGGAGGCTGTCGCGAGTCACCTTTGCATCATATTCATCGCGGGCAGTCTGATATGCCGCATATGCAGCGTTGTAGTCTGTCGTACTGCTGTAGTTCGAACGGCTCGGACGTGTAGGCTCTGTCATAGCTGCGTCTGCGTCCTTCTTGTCATCCTCTACATAGTTGAGAAGCGAAACCTCGCCTGCCTCGGACTTGGTGTAGTACATCTCGCCGGACTCGTACATATAAAGCACGTCATTTACGCCGGATGCTATCTTTTCCTTGTCCTTTGTTCCTGACTTTTTATAAAGAGAATCTTCCTTTACAAAGTAAACGGTTGAAAGCTTTTCGTCGATATATTGGATGCTCGTAACCTCGCTCTCAAGCTTTTCCTTGTCCTTACCGCTGTTCTTTAAATAGAGGTTGCCTTCTATATTAGTGTAAATGATCTTCTTGCCGTCGTCGGAAACATAATAGTAGTCAACTCCGCTGTCGATCTTTTCCTTTTCCTTAAGGTCATGCTGATAGAGAACGTTCTCTGTGTCGCCTTTCTTGAGATATGTTACACAGTTTGCCTTCTCGTTTATAACATAGCTGAGAACATCTGAGTCTATCTTTACAGCTTCCTGCTTCGGCTTGTTTATGTATCTGTAGAACAGAGAATATGCGCCTGAAGAGTCGCTTGTTGCATCGATCTTGTCAACGAAGAACAAGATCTTTCCGTCAGCGCTGAGTCTGTTGTAATAACCGATCTCGTATGCATTCGATTCAAGATATGCATTGGTCAAGCCGGAAACAGACATATCAAACAATCTGTTTGTTACCTGCATAGGATCGCCTGAGAAATCATTGTAATATATCTCAGAATCCTTTATGTACAGAGCGTAGTTGTTCTTTGACGAGCCGCCAAAGATAAGAGATGCAAGTAGCACGATGACGAGGATGACCGCAACAGCGGCAACTCCCATGCCAATGAGCTTCTTGGGTATCTGAACCGGCTTGCTCTCCTTGGGTGTCTTAGGTTCCTTGGGTTCCTTAGGCTTTTTTTCAGCTACGGATGCGCCGCAGTTCTGGCAATATGCAAACTCAGAACTTGTCTGCATTCCGCAGTTGGGACAGAAAATCGTCTGAGGCTGTGCAGCAGCTGCAACGACCTTCTCACCGCAATTCTCGCAGAACTGAGCACCGTCTGCAAGAGGGGTGTTACATTTTGGACAATTCATGATTGTTCCTCCTTCTTGTACGCTTTTTGCGTTAATTTTATTGTCAAAATAATAAATATTTTTAAATCTGTTTTATTGGATACTGATACCGTATTCCTGTGCAAGAGATCTTATAAAGCCTTCGTTTTTAAGTGTTGCGAGAACGGCATTGATCTGCGCCGCAGCGTCCGATCCTTCTCTGAAGGCTGCCGCATACTGGACAGCGCTTCCGTCAGACACGTCCGTCACATACACATTTGTAAAATCAACATATTCGTCTCTTTGTACGGTAGGTGTTATTGCGGACCAGATACAATCTATCTCGTTTGACTGAAGCTCAGGGATAAGATCGTTGAAATCCATCTTTATATATTCCACGTCAAGCTCAAGTCTTCTCGCTACCTCTGCGGCAAGCTCTATGTCAAAGCCTTTGAGCTCAGATGTATTTCTGTCGATATAGCTGTATTTTGCAAGCTCTGAAAAACCTACTCTGAGAGTACCGTTGTTTTTAATAGTAAGGTAATCGCTGACTGCGACCGTGCCGCCGTTGTCCGCAGAAGTACCCGAGGTCGTTTCATCTCCGCTGTAAGTATCAGCAGACGTGCTCTCAAAACCGCCCGAAGTGTCGGTCGGGCGTGATGTGTCCGTGTCGGTCTGTGTATCACTTCCGCTGACTTCACCTGTGACCTCTCCCGTAACATCGCCTGTAACTTCACCCGTGACCTCGTCTGTTACTTCATCGGTTACTTGCTCAGTCTCCTTTGAAGCATCCTCCGTATCGGTAGTTACTGTGTCCTGCTCTGTATCCTCTGTATCGACATATTGCGTCCACTCAAACTTGTTTGTCGGCAATAGCTGTTTCCAGTCGATAATTCCCTTAGCTGTCAAATAGCCGAGAACTCCGCCGCCGATCAATGCAATAATGATAAATACAAGCAAGATCTTGGGCCATATTTTTTTCTTCTTTTTCGCTTCCTTCGGAGGCTTTGGTGCTTTGGGAGATTTTTCTTTTTTCTTCTTTCCCTGCGCCTTTTGCTCTACCGAAGTCTCCCCCGTTTGCGTTGCTTGTTCCTGAGCGGGTGCAGTCGATGTCTGTTGTGAGGCTGCAAATGCCGCATTTTCCGCAGGTGCGGGCTCTGCCGCAGGTGCGGGTTCTGCCGCAGGTGCGGGCTCGTTTTGTTCAGTATTAGTTTTACTGAGAGCATCTGCGGCGGGACTTGTCGGTATAGACGCCTCCTCTTGTGGTTGTTGTACATTTTCCTCAGATGCTTTCAATGCGCTGTTTTCGGTTGCGATTGGAACCTTTTTTACAGTTGAACCGCAATAACCGCAAAACTGCGCCGTATCGTTTATCTCTTTTCCGCAATTATGACAATACATTGTCCTACTCCTTTCTTAAGCGGCAGGCTTTGTATTGGAAACTGTATTTATCGGGAGTATGTTTCCTTCTTCATCAATGTTGAACACAGTCCAATAAGTACCCACCTGATCGGTAGGAACATTAAATTCCGCTACCTGGTCGCTTCCGATAAATACTCTTACATTAGCTCCAGAGAAACTGAGCGCTGTCGAGCTCGACGAGCTTCTGTTCGAATAATCGTGAACAGCATATGTGTAAGTATCGGTTATCTGCTCAAGTATCGTTATAGTCTCCGGTCCGTATCTTGTCGTATCATCGACGTCAAGATTTGCCATCTCGGTACCTTCATAGCTGTAGACCTTACTGCCGTAATAAACATTAAAGCTGCCGCCCGACGGTTTCGGACCTATCAGATGCGAGTCAAGGTCAGAAGGAGATGAGCCCCATGTGAGAACTATTCTTACCTCATCGCCCGACAAAACGGGAGTGATCGTGAAGTCAAAATCCGTCTTTGCATCTTCGCTAAGCACGATGATGTTCGAATATCCTGTAACATAACCGTCTATCGAAGCCTCGACCGTATAATAACCTACGGGAATATCCGAGACGGTATATTTACCCGAGGAGTTGGTCTGCGTCTCAAAATCCACATACGTTCCGCTTGTCTTGTTCCAATCCTCACGCAGTTTTATCTGAACTCCTCCAACGCCTCTGCCGTTGAGAGCATTTGTTACCGTTCCGCCTGCGCTTCCGGTACCTGTCTGCTCGTCATCCATCAGAAGCATATGCTCAGTGTACTTTATCTCGTTTGCATCTACGCTTTGATTTGATGTCAGCGTCTTATAGCCGTCAGCACTTATCTCAAGCGTATAGTCACCCTCCGTTACGTTAAAGGAGAATTTGCCGTTTGCATCAGTCAAAGCGGAGTTTATCGGAGCGGCATTATTGTTTGCGGAGTACAGCTTTACGGTAGCTCCCTCAAGAGCACTTGCACTTGTGTCCTCCGAATATGCCGATACCTTTCCTTCAAGCGTGCTTCCCGAAAGTATGACCTTGAACATAGCGGTATAGGTCACTTTATCCGTGTGCAGATATGATGCCGTTACGTAAAGGCTGCCCGAAGTAGATGTTGTAGGTATCTCAAGCTTTCCGTTTTTTACGGTCAGCCTTGTTCCGTCGCCCGCAACAAATTTGAGATCTTCGAAAGACAGCTTTTCGACATCTGACATACCCTTCTTTACGTCGTAATACTCAAAGAGTATATCGGGTATGGTCACAACCCCCTCTACAGCTCTTACACTTGATGTGTTTGACTCTATGCCGTATGCGATCTTATCGTTTCCGAGAACCCATGCCTTGATCGGTATTTTCTTTTCTGCAAGCTTTTTTGAAAATTCCAGCTTTTTGAGCAAAAGGTTTACCTTTGCCTTGACGTTTGCGCTGAAATACACACCCGGCTCAAAATAGCTGTGCGCAAATCTCTCCTCGCTCGCCTGGCTGTTTCCGAGTATCGGTATGGTGATGTACAGCTCACTGTAAAAGCCGACCTGCGGGTCAATGCTGATCTTTGCCACGTTGTCGTTTATCAAATTGGCACTTATCTCAAGCATGATGCCTGCCTTGAATTCCGCCTTGCCTCTGAACGAAAGCTCTACGTCTCCGCCGCTGCGATATGTATTGGAGTACGGCTTGAAATCTCCGTCTGTCATGCATACACCTACCGTGTATACTGTGTCTATCCTCTGACCTACGTTGATGTTTGCCGCCATCTCAAAATTTGCAAAAAGCTTTACATCTGCGCTGAAATACAGTCCCGGAACGGAAGGGACGGGCAAATTCCATTTAAACAGCTTGATATTTCCGCCCGAAGCGTCGGCGGCTATCTGATCGAGCTTTTCCGATATCTGCTTTACCTTATCGTGATAGTCGATAAGATTTGCGAATTTGTTATCCTCGGAGAAAAGCCCCTCAAGGTCGCTGTCCTTTTCATATGGAGCGTTGTAGAGGTCAATATCTACCGACCATGAAAAATCAGTCGTCAGTGATGCCGAAACATCCCAATCCGTAAAGCCCTGAATATTACACTTCGTTTTTTGATATATGTTTGCGTTGAGAGAAATAGTAACCTTCTGATTTTTGAGCTTGCTGATACCGAAAAGTCCGTTCTCACCCGGCTCAAGTGTAAACTTCAGCTCTATCTCAAGGCTTTTCTTTGCGTTGTTGGGCGTTATGTTTATCTCGACAGAGCCGTCTTTTTTATCCTCATCGGCATAAGCTGTGAGAAGCAACGACTCATAAAAGCTGCTGTTCTTTACATTTTCGAGTATCTCTATCTCAAGGTCGGGATTTGCGGCGATCTGCGTAACATCCCATTCATACTCGCCGTATATCTCAAGCTCGCTGTATATCTCGTCAAGCGCAGGCACTACGACCTCTGCGGTACCGTCGCGATTGACCTCAACTATCTTGTATGCAAGGTACTCACCGTCATCTCCCTCGGAGAAAAGTATCATACCCTCTTTTGCCTCGACCCCGATATTTGCAACAGATACTGTATCCTCGTCGATCTCCTCTATTTTGTTCTCGAGAGTGACGACCGACTCATTTAAAGCATAGCTTTCAGTTTTTTTCTTTTCAATGCAGAAAACAAGCTTGCGTGCATCGGCAATGTCGCTGTTGTGGAAATGTGCATTGTCCGTAAGCGTCAGTGTGTAGCTGCATCCGGCCGCATAGCCATCGCTCGGCGGCAAAATATTAAAGCTCGTAGCACTCAGTCGCTCCGTCTTTGTCATGATCGGATTTCCGTCGCTGTCATAGAGCGAATATCCCGCATTGTCCGTCTTAGAGTCAACGTCAACTCTGAACACGATGTCAGCTGCCGCTTTACTCAGATAATAAGCATCCGGCTCGTCATCAAAGATCGTTATGTACTCTGTCTGTATATCATATGAGCCTCTGTTGAACAGGAAAAAGCTCAAAGCAAACGAGCCTGCAAATACCGCCAATACAAGAAGTATCAGGCAAATACGCTTGAAATGTTTCATAATAAACCCTGCCTTTTTTATTTGATAAAACTATTTACCGCAACCGCCGCTCCGGCAGCTATCATAAGAAAAATGACCGCATACAGCACGCCCTTTGGCTTTACAATAGCTTGTGAAGGGTCCTCTCTGTTATATGCAACTCTTGCTGACTGCCCGATATAATACGAAGAGGACTGATGTCTGCTCTTTGCCGTATATATCTCACCGTCAACCTCAAACTCAACAACCGCGGCATAATTGCGGTTTGTCGTCGTTGTATCTCCTCGGTACTCAAGCGAGACTATCTTGCCCTTGACGACACGCTGATGCTTTACCCTTGCAAAAGCATCCGTCATAAAGCCGACTATCAACGCTATAACAATAATAACAATTCCCGGCATAATCGCTCCGCAAAAACAAAATCTGATATAGTATATGCACGCCTGCCGACGGCAACTCAAAATACTATTATTTCTTTTAATATTATAGCAAATATTTGTTCATAAAATCAACACATTTCGGCAAAAAACAGCACTGTTTTCTGTAAAAAAACAAGTTTTTTTACAGAAAAAGCGGTACCGTCTGCAATTATGAAGACGGCACCGCTTGAAATATTGTATTTTTTCTTAAATTTGTGCCAAATATTTTGCGGCTGACATCGGCAAGTCTCTTGGCAGCATACCTACCTCGGAAAGCTCTTTTTTGAGCATATCTGCGGCGGCACCGTGGATATGCGCACCGAGTGCTGCAGCCAAACCGCTCGGTATGCCTTGTGCGAGAAGCGCTCCTATCATGCCTGACAGCACATCTCCCGACCCTCCCTTTGAAAGCCCGCTGTTTCCCGTGGTATTTATATATCTTTTGCCGTCTTTGGCGGCAATGACGGTAGACGCCCCCTTTAGCAATACAGTTATGCCGCATCTTTCGCAAAGAGCACAAGCCGCACGGTATTTATCGTCGAGCACCTTTTCTATGTCGCAGTACACAAGCCTTGCAAATTCCTTGGGATGCGGTGTGATGACGATATCCCGCACGCTCTCTTCGAGTATTTTTACTCTTCCGTCAAGGGAGTTCAGTCCGTCTGCGTCAATGAGCATCGGACAACCATCAATAGAACTGAGCAGCTCTATCAGCCTCTCGGCATTTTGATGCTGTGTAATACCGCAGCCTATCACGATAGCGTCAGCCTCCACTGAATGAAGCAATATCTTTTCATACACCGTATTGTCCCATTCACAAAGCTGCCCCACCACCGTAAATATCACCTCAGGGCAAGATGCTGAGACGACCTCCGCCACTCTTTTCGTACAAACAAGCTCGACCAAGCCCACGCCCATACGCAAAGCCCCCTCGCACGCAAGCACGGCGGCTCCCGTCATAAGGTCGCTGCCGCATATGAGCATCAGTCTGCCGTATGTTCCCTTGTGCGAATCGGCAGGTCTGTCGAGAATATACTTTTTGATATGCTCGGTATCTACCGTGTTGTCGCGAAAATCAAAGTGAGCTTCGACCGTTTCCCTGTCAACACCGATACTGCACAGATGTATCTTGCCGCAATATTCTCTCGCAGGATAAATAAGCGCCCCTCTCTTGACGTAAGCCATCGTCAGCGTGTGATCAGCCATAAAGCATATATCCGACACCTTACCCGTGTCAGAATCCATACCCGAGGGTATATCCACCGCTATGCGCATAGCCGAAGATGCGTTTGCAAAGGTCACGGCATCCGCCTCATGCCTCGGCATGTTCCCACGAAAGCCAACCCCGAACAAAGCATCTACTATCACCCCTGCATTGGCACAGGCATCCGAGAGCTTTTGTGTGTCGGAGAGTGAATGTATGCTCTTTATTTTCTTTTTGAGCCTTGTGCGATACAGCTCACTTGATGCGTCTCTCGACTCACACTCCGACTCAAACACCGTAACGTAATAGTCGCAGTCAAAAAGCTCGGACGCTATTACATACCCGTCCCCTCCGTTTTTGCCTTTTCCACACATCACGAGTACACGTGTATCCGCTCCCACAAGTTTTTTTATTATGCTTGCGGCAGACCTTCCCGCATTATACATAAGAGCTTCGGGCTTTATATTAAGCGCTTTTTCGGCATATTCATCTATATCCCGTATCATTTTTCTCGTTGCAAGAAACATTATTCACCTCAAAAAACTCTGTTTATTCCCTTACCCGTTTCAACAAAACTGCTAAGATTTTTGTCAAGCACGTCGATCAGACGCATCCTTGCTTCTATGCTCGTCCATGCGCTGTGCGGAGTGATAAGACATCTCGGCGATGTAAGCAACGGATTTTTCGGGTCGGCAGGTTCCGTCGCAAGAACATCAAGCCCCGCACCTCCGAGTCTGCCCTCGTGCAAGGCACGGGCAACGTCCTCTTCATTCAAAACTGCACCTCTCGACGTGTTAATAATGATAGCGCCGGGCTTCATTCTGCAAATAAACTTGCTGTCAACAAGTCCCCGAGTCTCATCCGTCAAAGGGCAATGGAAGGATATATAATTGCTCTCACGTAAAAGCGTGTCCTCGTCCGTGTATTCAATGCCGTCAAGCATCTGCGGAGTCACCGAACGTCTGTAGGCGAGCACACGCATACCAAACGCCTTGCATATTCCGGCAAAGCATTTACCTATAGCGCCGCAGCCGTATACGCCTACGGTCTTATCTTTTAACTCAGTAAAGCGCACACGCTGATACTCAAAGCCGGGTATGCCCGTCCACTTGCCCTCTTTGACTATATTGCACAGCCCCGCAATATCTGTCGTAAGAGACAAAAGCAGCGTAAACGCAAGCTGTGCCACAGACGGCGTGGAGTAGTCGGGTACATTGCAGACCTCGATGCCTCTTTTGCGGCATTGCTCAACGTCTATCATATCATAGCCCGTGCCGAGCGCACTTATATATTTTACCGTGGGGCAGGCATCGAGCACCGCTCGGTCTATCTTTACTCTGTTTGTAAAGACGATATCGGCGCCGTACAGCACCTCTGCCGCACGCTCATACGGCGTTTTGTCATATACGGTGTATTCTCCGTATTTCGAAAGAAAATCCCAGCTGAGATCCCCCGGATTTACGGCAAAGCCGTCGAGTACAACTGTTTTCATAGTATTCTCCCTTGCTTTTTATCATACCAATTTTACCATTGTTTGATATACCAAATCAAGTGGTAATCGCTTTTTTCTTCCGAATGAGAAAAAACGGTGCTATACGTTTTTCGCACAACACCGTTTTTACCTAACTTTTATTTATTTTCTTTCCAAGTAAACTCCGAGCACAAAAGTCTGACACCTTCCTCTGAAACGGTAAGCAGTCCGCCCGAGCAATCTGCCCTCTTCATCTCTCCGCTCGGAAGATACACACGGCATTCGCACTCAAGTACTGCACTGACAAAAGGTATATGCCCTGCCAAAATCCCAATATCACCGTCTGCCGCACGCACAGACAGCTGCAAAGCCTCCCCGTCATATGCGTCCTCGCTCGGAGTGGTTATGCGCAGCTTGTAGGTGTTCATTTGCCGCTCTCCCCTTTTGCCTTTTCTATTGCTTCTTCAATGCTTCCCACAAACAGGAATGCCGACTCGGGAAGGTCATCGTGCTTGCCGTCGATGATCTCGGCAAAGCCACGTATCGTGTCCTTGAGCGGTACGTACTTGCCCTCGATACCGACAAACTGCTCCGCAACAGAGAAGGGCTGAGATAGAAATCTCTGCACCTTTCTTGCTCTTGAGACGGTAAGCTTGTCTTCCTCGGAAAGCTCGTCAAGTCCCATGATAGCTATGATATCCTGAAGCTCGTTGTATCTCTGAAGGATCTGCTGAACGGCACGGGCGACTCTGTAATGCTCTTCTCCGACAATATCCGGAGCAAGTATACGGCTGGTTGAAGCGAGCGGGTCAACCGCAGGGTAAATACCCTGGCTTGCTATATCACGGCTGAGGACGGTCGTTGCGTCAAGATGCGCAAACGTGGTCGCAGGAGCAGGGTCGGTAAGGTCATCTGCCGGTACGTAAACTGCCTGAACCGATGTGATAGAGCCTCTCTTTGTAGATGTTATTCTCTCCTGAAGCGCTCCCATCTCCGTTGCGAGCGTAGGCTGATATCCTACCGCCGACGGCATTCTGCCGAGAAGCGCCGATACCTCACTTCCCGCCTGTGTAAATCTGAATATGTTATCAATAAAGAGAAGTACATCCTGACCCTCACGGTCTCTGAAATATTCAGCCATGGTAAGACCGGAAAGTCCGACTCTCATTCTCGCTCCGGGAGGCTCGTTCATCTGACCGTAAACAAGTGCAGTCTTGTTTATAACTCCCGATTCCTTCATTTCATTGTAAAGGTCATTTCCCTCTCGGCTGCGCTCACCGACACCCGTAAATACGGATATGCCTCCGTGCTGCTTTGCGACATTGTTGATAAGCTCCATGATAAGCACGGTCTTACCGACACCCGCACCGCCGAACAGTCCTATCTTACCGCCCTTTGCGTAGGGGCATATAAGGTCAACTACCTTGATACCTGTCTCAAGTATTTCGGTCGTCGACATCTGCTCCTCATACTGCGGTGCGTCTCTGTGTATATCCCATCTCTCGCAATCCGTCGGAGCGGGAAGCTCGTCGACGGGATCTCCGAGAACATTGAACATTCTGCCCAGAGTCTTCTCGCCTACAGGCACGTTGATCGTTCTGCCCGTGTCTATGGCATCAGTGCCTCTCACAAGACCGTCAGTGCTCGACATGGCAATGCATCTCACGACATTGTCTCCTATATGCTGAGCTACCTCAACAATGAGCTTTTTTCCGTGATTGTCTATCTGAAGAGCTCCAAAGATCTCAGGAAGCTCCCCGTCTTCAAAGCGCACATCGACAACAGGACCGATCACCTGTGTTATTTTACCGATATGCATCTTAGGTGTGTTTTCCAAAACATTTACCTCGCTCTCTTTTATATGGTGAGAAACCGAAATTTCGTATATTTATAAAAAGCAGATCATTGCTGTGAGCCTGCGACGATCTCGGTTATCTCCTGAGTGATAGCACCCTGACGGGCACGGTTGTACTGAAGGCTCAGCTTGTCTATCATCTCGCTTGCATTTTGCTCTGCATTGCTCATTGCGTTTCTGCGGGCGCACAGCTCGCACGCATAGCTCTCGCATACCGCTCCGTAGATGATACCCGAGAGATAATCTGGCATTACGGCATTGAGAACACTCATACTGTCAGGTTCAAAGACCGTTTGCGCCCTGCCCGCAGCCTGCTTTTTTTTATATGCGAGCGGAAGCAGCTTTTTATTTTGCGCACTCTGCGACAGAACAGACTCGTATCTCGTATATACGATATACAGCGCATCAAAATCTCCGTCGGCATACCGCTTTACAATATCTCGGCTGAGCTTGGCGCACTCCCCGCTTGTAAACTTTTCAACGCAGGCATATCCCTCGCCCGCTATTTCGTATCCGTGACGGGTATAATAGTCAAGCGCACGCTTTCCTATCGGAATGATGCTCACCTCACGCCCCTCGCAAAGCAACGCCGCCGTTTTATATATATTGTTGTTATACCCTCCGGCAAGCCCTCTGTCTCCTGCTATGACCACAATGCATATCTTTTTTTCTTCTCTTTCACGCACAAACACCGAGCTTCGGCATTCAGAGAAATCAAGTCCGTCAAACGCCTGCTGCATAGCATCGGAGTAATTTTTTGAGCGCTGCATATTCTCGGTAGCACGGCGCATCTTCGATGAAGCCACAAGCTCCATCGCCTTTGCCATATGCATAGTGGAGTTTACACTCTTTATTCTGTTTTTGATAGCTTTTGAATTAGCTGACAAAACCGTCTACCTCCGAGTTTTATTTTGCCTCTGTAAACCTTGCCGTAAATTCCTTTACCGCACGGTCAAGCTCATCCTTGTCGCTCTCCTCGTAATAACCGTCACGCAGTCTTGCGAGAAGCTCGCTGTGATGAAGCTCCATAAATGTATAAAGCTCACGCTCATATCTCTTTATATCCTCTATGGCTATATCAGACATGAGATTGTTTACCGCTGCGTAGATTATTGCTATCTGGCAGCCAACGGAAACAGGTGATGTTTTATCCTGCTTTAATATCTCAACTATTCTCTGTCCCTGTGCAAGACGTGTCTTTGTGTCAGCATCAAGATCAGAGCCGAACTGTGCAAAATTCTGAAGCTCTCTGTACTGAGAATACAAAAGCTTCAAGGTTCCCGCAACCTTTTTCATTGCCTTGACCTGAGCGTTTCCTCCTACACGGCTGACCGAGATACCGGGGTTTACCGCAGGCATGATTCCTGAGTGGTACAGCTCGCTCTCAAGAAATATCTGTCCGTCAGTGATAGATATAACATTTGTCGGGATGTATGCGGATACGTCTCCCGCCTGTGTTTCAATGATGGGAAGTGCGGTTATACTTCCGCCGCCGCATTCCTCCGAGAGATTTGCCGCACGCTCAAGCAATCTTGAATGCAGGTAGAAAACATCTCCGGGAAACGCTTCTCTGCCGGGCGGACGGCGTATAAGCAGCGAGAGTGCTCTGTATGCTACAGCGTGCTTTGAAAGGTCATCATAAACGATGAGCACGTCTTTTCCCTGCGCCATAAAATACTCAGCTATAGCACAGCCTGTATAGGGTGCTATATACTGCAAGGGAGAAGTTTCGGATGCGGATGCCGTTACTATTACGGTATAAGAGAGTGCTCCTGCATTCTCCAGCGTCTCGGCAAGCTGTGCTACGGTAGAATTTTTCTGTCCTATGGCAACGTAAACACACAAAACACCCGTGTTTTTCTGATTTATAATAGTATCTATTGCGATACTTGTCTTACCCGTCTGTCTGTCTCCGATAATAAGCTCACGCTGACCTCTGCCTATCGGTATCATGCTGTCTATTGCCTTGATACCTGTCTGGAGGGGCACATTTACACTTTTACGCTTGATAATACCGGGAGCCTCAGACTCTATAGGACGAGTCTGTGTGCATCCGTGCGGTCCCTTACCGTCTACAGGCTCACCGAGAGCGTTTATTACTCTACCGAGCAGGCTCTCGCCTACGGGAACGCTTACGACCCTTCCGGTGCGCTTTACCGTATCGCCCTCTTTTATCTGAGAGCTGTTCGACAAAAGCGCAATAGACACCATGTTTTCCTCAAGGTTCTGCGCCATTCCAAACTCGCCGCCGTCAAACTCAAGCAGCTCATTTGCCATGCAGGCATCAAGCCCGTACGCCTTTGCGATACCGTCACCGACAAGCACGACCGTACCCACCTCTGACTGCTCGATCTTACTTTTATAGTTTTTTATCTGTGTTTTGATTATACTGCTTATTTCATCAGGGTTGAGATTCATTGCTCATACTCCCCCTTCTTTTATAATATGGTTTTGTCAATGTCCGAACGCAGCCTATCGAGTCCTGCCCGCACACTTCCCTCGAGAAGCTTTCCGTCAAGCTCTACCCGTATTCCTCCGATAAGTGATGGAACTACCTTCGTCGACAGCTCCACACTCTTTTTGGAATATGACTGCAGCTTTTCTCTCAGCGCCTCGCATTGCTCGTCGGTGAGAGAGACCGCACTCTGTACATATGCCTTGAGGATACCGTGACGCTCATAATAAAGCTTTTCAAACTCGGCAAAACAGCCTCGCAGCTCTCTTGCGTATCCACGCTCGATCATTATCTTTAAAAAAGAGCAGATATACTCCTCGCACCTTCCGCCGAAGCTCTCGTCTATCATTGAAATACGCTCGGCAACGGTGATATTCGGGACGCTCAGCAGTCGGACGTATTCAGGATAAGCCGAAAGCAAAGCGTCGAGCTGCCGTATCTGAGAAAGATACTTTTCCTCTTCTCCGAGCTCCTGTGCTATATCGTACAGTGCGCATCCGTATTCCTTAGTTATCTCAGACATTTTACTCACCGATTCCGCTGATAAAACCGTCTATCAGCTCCTTGTGGTCTTTTTCGTTTATCTCACGGCATATCAGGCGCTGGGCAATGTCGATAGATATAGAGGATATCTCATCCTTTATATCGTTTATCGCTTTTTTCTTTTCCTGAGCGATATCCTCGTCCGCACGGCGGATCATGGATGCTGCCTTTGCATTTGCCTCGGAAATTATCTCCTGCTCCATTTTATCCGCACGTTCTCTTGCCTTGCGCAGAATAGCATCCGCCTCGCCGTCAGCCTGTGCAAGCTTTTGCTCGTAGAGAGCGGCGTCACGCTCTGCACTTTCCTTTGAATGTGCGGCGTCGCTGTACTGCTTTTCTATCTGAGCATTGCGCTCTGCAAAGACCTTTTGCACGGGCTTGAACAGAAATTTTTTGATTATTAAATACATAATGAGCAGATTTGCAAGAGAGATGAGTATCTGCCATATGTTTACCGAAATGACATCAAGAGTCTGCAACTCTCATACCTCCTAAAAACATATTTCTATATGTTCGGCTATTACAGTGATGCAACCGCCTTGAGAAGTATGTTTACGAGAATGTTGGGTGCAACGAATATAAGAAGTATCGCAATAACAAGAGCATAAAGACCCGTTGTCTCCGCAACAGCGCAACCCATGAGCATCGTTGTGGTAACGCTTCCCTTTTGCTCGGGCTGACGGGCTATCGCCTGACAAGCCTCACCTACCGCATAACCTTCACCGATACCGGGGCCTATACCCGCTATCATCGCCATACCTGCGCCGAGAGCGCAACATCCTAAAATAATACCTATTGCAAGTTCCATTTTGTTTTCCTCCGTTTTCTGGATTTATATAATTTTATTTTTTATCATTAAAATTAGACCTATGCGTTTTTTATTTTGGCAGCCGCCTCAGCTTTTCTCTGTCGTTTCTGAGCTTTTTTGAGCATTCTCTTTTGATAATCCTCTTCGGAAAAGCCGTTTGAAATATAAAGCATCGTCAGCATCGCAAATATGAACGCCTGCAAAATTCCGCTGAACAGATCAAAATACAGCGACAGCACCGCAGGAATACCTATCTGCAAAAACGGTATCTCGCCAAGCGCCCCCGGAAGCCATCCGAGAACTATAGATGTAAGACCCGAGAGTCCCGCCGAGATAAGCACCGAGATCACAGTACCCGAGAGCACGTTTCCGTAATGACGGAATGCCATAGATACCGGTGTTGCTATCTCGCTTATTACATTGAAGGGGGCAAATACCGGTATAGGATCGGCAAAGCTCTTTGCATAATTTACAAAGCCGCCCTTCAGCTTGTAATAAGTTATCAAAGCAAATACGAGTATAGCCCATCCCGCAACTACATTAAGATCGGATGTCGGCGGATAAAGACCGAGCAGGCTTGAAAGACTCGAGCAGGCAGACAGCGCCATTATCGCCGCTATAAACGGAGCAAACCCCGCAAAGCGCTCACCCATATTCCCGTTTACAAAGTTTTGTGCCGTCTGCACCGCCATCTCGCACAAAAGCTGTCTTTTAGAATCAGGAACCGTCTTTACCCCGTGTGTAAGGTACAAGCAAAGCGCAAGTACAAATATCACTACTGCCGCAGAGTTTACCTGAGATGCTGTGATAGGCAGATCCTGCAGCGGCATATCTATCGTAAAATATATCTGTGCGCCGTTGACGGTTATCCCCTCGGAGAGCGGTGTCAACAAGATCTTGAGTACAATACAGAACACAAACGGCAATATCATCATAGCGATGAGCAGACCGTCCACTATCCTGTATTTTGTTTTTTCACTCATTTTTCTCCCTCCCGAGTGTTTTTTGCGTTATTCATCCCGTTGATACGCATCGACCTTACAGTAACGGCAACACGGGGGAACAACATCGGTATTATGAGTGCAAGAACAGTCGAAAGCTCCTGTCCTAACAGCAGTATGCTCACAACGAGTACAACGAGCATAAAAAGCATGCGCAAAGACTGGGATGCCTTCATTCTTCTCTGTGCGTTCTCCGCCGTATCGTCAAGTGCCTTTTGAACGGTAAGCCCCATGAGCAAAAAGTTTACGCATGAGACAAGCCAGGAAATACCGGTAGCAAGCAGCGCCTTGAGAGAGAAATATCCGCATATAAGATATAAAGACTGCATAACGGCACACAAAACAACAGTAAAGCCAAGTACAAATGCAGTCTCTTTTTTTACGGTATCATTTATCTTCATAAAATATTTTACCCCTTTACAAAAGCGGTTTACAATGCTGTATTATTGTACATTATTTTTCAGTATTTGTCAATACTTAGGCTATTGTTTATGCCTGTAGTTTACCCCGTATTTCTAATAAAATTGTATCCACTCTCAGCTGTTTTTTGCCTCAACTGTTTTTTTGCTATTATAATGACTGTTTTCTGTTCTGCAGCAGCAGAGAAGCAGACAAAATAATCGTGTGCGGTTTCTCTGCGGGAGGGCGCACTTACGTTCGATGATCCCGATACGGATATAGGAGAGATGTCCTGCAGACTCGAGAGATAGATAAATATGATATCACACCTCCTGCGTATATCCGGACCACCTTTGAAGATAAGTTCGTTCCGCCGAGAATTTCAGAATAAATACAGAAAACGGAAGGATCGCCTTCCGTTTTCTGTATTTGTTTTTCTTTTACGCCTTTTTGTCGTCTATTGCCATGTACTTTCTGAGAACAGGAATCTGTGCCGCAACAAAGTAGAGCACACCGCCGACGATGAAGGTAACACCTGAGCCTGTAAGCACGTAGAAGAGCTTAGAGTAGATAGTACCTGTGATAGGATTGAACACAAGGCAACCGCACACAATAGCTATAGCAACACATACAAAGCTAACTATGTTAAAGCCGCGTGTGAATCTGTACTTACCGGTTTTCTCGCCGTTAAGTCCGTACGCCTCGCGCAGATCTATCTTCTGCTTTTTGAGGAAGAAGAAGTCAACGAAAAGTATCGCCATCATGGGAGCATAAAGATAGGTCTCGATAGCAAGGAAAGAGCCGAAGTAAGCAACTACCTTGTCCCAAATGGTAAGAGCACCAACATAGATGCCGAGGATAATTACCATGGTGGAGTATTTCACCTTCGGGAAAGCAGATTTGAGAACGAGAGCGTTCATGTTAGAGCCGACAGCCTGAGTACCGATGTTAGCAAATCCAACGAGGATAAGAGAAAGAAGTGCTACTACGGGAGAAGCAAGCTGACGAAGGATAGTAGTCGGGTCATCCTCCCATACAGCGCCGCCTGTCTTGATAGAAAGTGCTATTGCCATAACACCACCTGCAAAGATAAAGAAAGGAGCAATTACTCCGTAGCTGATGCTCGTAGCCCAGTAACCCGAGGACTCCTTCTTGCAGAGTCTGGGAAGCACGAACATAGCAGCAGTCCATGAGAATGCAAACGCAATAACTCCCTCAAGTGCTATCATGTAGCCGTCAAGGGGATTTTCGGTAGGAGCAATAGGCTCATATGCCATGATATCCGACATCGGAACGCTCGTCATAGCGATAATAACGACTATGATACCGACGCCGAGCATTGCAGGAACCATGATTCTCGTCATCCACTTGATCGCATTATTACCTGCAAGAGCTATGACAGTACCGATAAGGATAGATGCACATCCGAGTGCAGGATACCATACAGGATCAAGCTCGATACCTGCGATAGAGAAGAGATTTCCCATAGACTTGCCGAAGATACTGGATGCGACCGCATACCAGGGAAAGTTTGCCGCTACAGCAAGCACGGCGAGGATCTTTGAGCCGTTGTTTCCGAACAAGGTCTTGAACCATACCCATACATCGATACCGTATCTGACTGACATTATAACAGGCAGAGATACTATCGGCAGAATAAGTATAGATACACCGAAGGTGCTGAGGATAAGCTGCTTAAAATTCATCATGGATGCGGAATATGCACCCTGAGTATAACACCAGGTTGCTATCGCATATCCTGATATAATAAGTAAAAAGTCGATAAATCCGTATTTTTTCTCATTTGGAAGTATAGGGGCGATACCTAATATGGTATCCTGCTCCATTTCCAACTCAACGTTTGTCTTTTTCATTCTTATGTCCTTTCCTAAATTATTTCATTACAGCGCCGAGGACCGTCATTACAAGTCCAACGACCGCTATAACTATCGCTGCTACGTAATGAACTGTGCCCATTCTGCTCTTTTCATCAACGGGGTTCTGCTCATAGTAGGTGACACGCTTGTCGACCTCAGCATCAAGACGCTCTTTTATTGAATTATCCTTTGCCATGTTTTTCATCCTTTCTCATATAACTCTATAGCTTTGCTTGCATACAGCTTGCTGTATTTATACCATTTCATGAGATATTCCCCGACAACATTTCCGTTGCTCTCTTGGAATATCGCCCATACAAACCAATAAAACGATGCCATAGCTACACATCCGAGAGCGTGGCGCATATCCCGCTCGCTCAAGCTCTCATCCTGATAGTACATTCTCAATACGTCAAGCGCCTGTTCGTATGTGTAGTCCGAGCAGCAGATAAATGTACCGAGGTCTGATGCGGGGTCGGAGTTGCCCGAATATTCCCAATCGATGAGATACATTTTGCCGTTTTTGTCTATCATGAAGTTCGGGTCATAAAAATCACAATGACATATACATACGCAAGCATTGTCCCCTCTGACGCAGTCCTTGACCTTCTTCATTTTCTCGTACAGTAGAGTAAAGTCATCAAAGACCGTGCGTCCGCGGCGCATTACCTTTTCGACAAATTCCTCGGTCTTTTCCCATATGTCAAAATCATATTCGGAGCGCTCGGGATATGAGTGAAGCGTGCGTGCCATATCCATCGCTTTTTTTACATCGTCCATATTACTGTAATCGAGATTTCTCGTATCCTCGATATACACGCCTATCTTCCAGCCCTCATCCTCATTCATGTAAATAAATGTATCATCAAGGCCGAGCTTCTTTGCGAGCTTTATCGAAAAAGCCTCACTTTTTCTGTTGATGTACTCATCGGTTCCCACACCAGGATGGCGGTAAATATACTTTTTACCCTTGCAGGTAAAGCGGAACGAAAGGTTTGTCATTCCCTGCTTTATCGGGACTATCTCATGTATATCCGCCTCCATGCAGTCAAGCACACCGCAGATGTTTTTGAGGATTTTTGAGTCGGTATTATTTATGTAATGAGGGTCAAAAACCCTCAGCTCGTCGAGCGAGTCAAACTCAAATATATCATCCACGTCATACCGCTGTATATACATATCAAGCTCCTTTATATGCTTCATATAAAGGTTCTCCCATAGCAATGTGCGGTTGTATTCCTCGCTGAATTCCGCCTCGAGAATAGGCATGAATTTCTCGGAAAATTCACGGCTGAAATAAACGTGTCCGAGCATATACCACGAGTCGGCACCGCCTATCGTGACCTTGCTTATCCTGTCGTGAGCATCAACGCTCATGCAATACTCGTCCGTCTTGCCCTCGGCATACTTAGCGGCATAGTAGGCTCTGTATACGTGGCTCTCAAACACATTCTTTGAAAAATAATCGTCGGAGGAGCAAATATATGTATTTTTGAGCTTGTCCTTTACACGGATAAGCGTGGAGGGGTTGTTATATCTGTAATAATCCTCGTTTACAACGATATTCACGCCGAATTTGTCGGCGAGGTAGAAAAACGTCTCCTTCATGTATCCGACGACGAGCGTGATATCGCTTATCCCCGCCTCGAGCAGCTGTTTTATCTGTCTTTCGATAAGAACCTCACCCCGAGCCTTGAGCAGTCCCTTAGGCTTTTCAAAGGAAAGAGGAGCAAATCTGCTCGACATTCCCGCCGCCATGATAACTGCGTTATCTACCTTGTAGGGAGAAAGCGCACAAATACCGGCATCGGTAATTTCTCCGTGCGAGCTGACATATCCCGCACTTTTGAGCGAGGTCAGGTTTTTATTGACGTTTCCCAGAGATATACCGAGAGCCTCCGACAGCTCTCTCTGTTTTGCCGATCCGTTTTTGTACAAATAATATAAAATATCAAATTCGTTTTTTTTCATCAATGCTACCTGTCTGTTTTTTCATTTTTTTAAGGCGCTTTTAATATTATGAACGTAATATGCGGATTTGTCAATACATTACATCAAAAGAAATTATAAATTTCTATCCTTTTTTTCAAAAATATGATATACTTGACTTGTATAGCCAACATATAAGGAGAAAAGCAATGCGAAAACGCACGGGCAAGGCACACATTTTATACGCATCCGCACTGTTGCTCATAATACTGACTGCGTATGTCATATCGAATTTTCTGTGGCAGTTTGCTCTAATAAACGGAGGTTCAATGCTGCCGACATACAAGGAGGCTGAATTTGTCATCATAGACAAAACGGTGCGCAACTTTCAAAGGGGAGATGTGGTAGCCTTTGAATGTAAAGGGCTTGACTCTGACCTTGTAAAGCGGATAGTCGCCCTCCCGGGTGATACCGTTAAAATAGACAACGGCATACTGTCAGTAAACGGCGAGCCGAGCGAATACGTACACTCAACTCTGACGTATCCGGGAATTGCCTCAGACAGACTATGCCTCTCAGAGGACGAGTACTTTGTAATAGGGGACAATGCGGACGAGAGCCGTGACAGCCGTGACCCAGAGGTAGGTCTGATAAAGAAATCGGACATTCTCGGCAAAATAATTCCTCAAAAACATTAAAAACTCCGCAGGCGCCTGCGGAGTTTTTAATGTTTTTATTTCTTTTGTACGCTTTCCTCTTCTGCGGTATTTTCACAGGTGTCGGAGTTATCTACTATCTCATCGCTCTCGACTTCCTTATTCTTGTTCTCGTCGATACCGAGAGTGTTGTTTATTTTCTTCTTTGCTCTTCTCCAATATATACCTACTGCCGCACCGACAGCAATAACTACACCCGCTATCGCCTGAATGAGGTATGTAAGCACAGAGGGATCGATATAAGCCATAAGGTTGTTTCCGAACATGAGCATAGCCGCAAGCATAGCATAAGCCGCAACGGCTCCCTTTACCAGTATTTTTTTCATTTTATTTGTTTTCCTTTCTTTCCTTTGCTTTTTTCTTTATGCTTTCAATCATGTATTTTGCACCGACCTCAGCACTGTTTCCGAGATTGTAAACATACTCGTTTATAAATCCGCCTATCTTATCGTAATATGCGTCCTTCTCGGAAAGCAGTCTTGCTACGGTATCGGCTACCGTATCGAGCTTGTCCGTGTCAATAGATGCACCTATCTCCTCACGAAGAGTGATATTTATCGGTACAGTATCTATTTTTTGATATTCGGGATTCATCACCTTCATCGGGGTATTGATGAATAAAACGGGCTTTTGCGTTGTGTATGCATACTCGTATGTTATGCCCGACCAGTCGGTTATCATCAGGTCAGCCGTAAATACCGTGCTGTTTGATGAAAAATCAGTCTGTATCTCGATATCGGGATCATGCTCGTATTTCGCCGCGAGCTGTTCCATGTACGCCTTTTTGTGACGGACATGCTGAGGATGAGGACGAACGATTATCTTGTATCCCTTTCCGCTGAGGTTTGTCAGTATTTCTTCAAGACAACTATCAACGATATTGTCCTTTTGCCATGACGGAGCTATGAGCAATGTCGTCTGCTCGTTTTTCGTGTCGGCTGTCTCACGGTAATCCTCCCGCATTTCATCAAGCAAGCAGTATCCCCAGTCGATGAGCTTTTTCTTCGGAAGACCGTAAACCGCCTCCGTCTTTTCTATTTCTTCCTTTTGATGCTTTCCTACGCAAAATATTGTATCGTAGTGATCCATCGAGCCTTTTCTCATCATTGCGTTGAGACTGTCGATGCCGTGAGGGATATAGATATATTCAATATCCTTTCTCAGATACGAGCGCTTTATGTGGAAGTTTTCAAGATCAGGCATAGTCATTACGACAACGTCCGCATCCATTTTCATCATTAGGGTAATGAGTTTTTTCTCTCCTATGTAATAGGGACGTATCTTGCTCTGCGTTTTGGCAAGCTCAAATATCGCATCATCGGGGTCGCTTGTGATATAATGGATGCTGATATTCGTGTTTTTGAGTATGTACTCTATCATACCCTTGTAATATTTGTAAAAACCACTCGACTCAGAGTAAAAAACAAGGTGCTTGTTTACTACCGAGAAAAATCTCTTGTAATCAGCCTTTTCTCTTTTGGACAAGGCGTCTCCGAAAAGCTTTCTTTTCCTCTGACCGAGATGTTCAAGCTCCGCCAGCTCACGCTTTGACTTCTCGAGCTGCTCGTAGTCAACGTATTTTTTCGGATTTATTGCCATGTTCAGCAAATACAGCTGTGCTATTGCCATAAGATTGCTCGCTACCCAATACAGAGCAACACCTACCGAGACAAACCATCCGAGGTACAGAGACAGCCCTACCGAAAGTGCAAGCATACCGTATTTATTGAGCTTTGACTGTTCTGCCTGAATGACGTTGGATGCATTCTGTGCTACGCACATCAACCATGCCGAAAGTCCCGCCGCTATGGGAGAGAGAATGAGCCAACCGCCATTTTCACTCGGAACAAGAGACAGATCTATCGAAAAGAAGTTCATATTGACATCAGGATCCGTCATTGATGTCTTGATAGCACCTATAACAGCCATGAGCAGTACAAGCTGTAGTATCGTAGGTATCATTGATGCCATCGGGTGATACTTTTCCCTTTTAAATATCTGAGCCTGCTCCTCTGCTATAGTGTCGTTATCCCCGAAATATTTGACCTTCATAAAGTTTATCTCGGGCTGCATCTTTACCATTTTTATAGAATTCTTCTGCACCCACACTGATAACGGAAGCAAAATTATCTTGCTGAGCAAGGTAAATATAATTATTGCGAACCCGTAATTACCGCAAAGATCATAGCACAGCTTCATTATCCATGCCGATGCATTGTTTATCGCATCCACTTTTACCGTCCTCCTTACTCTTGATAATCAAATACCACACCTGTCGGCGACATCTTCGTCAGGTCATCCGCTTGCCCCTTTACGATATACTCCTCCATGTGATATTCCTGTGTATAATAATACATCAAAAAGCGTCTTTCTCTGTAATCGCCGTCTTTTACATCAAATATCTCACCAGCGCCCTTACCCTCGATAAGCTTGGTAAACGAAGCCGCAAGGTCGGCATAGGAAATAGGTGCATTTGACACCTTCATTTCGTCACCGCTCTCGCCCTTTCCTTTTACAAGAACGGCAGCGTGCATTCTCTCATCGAGTCTGTCACCGTTATCAGTACCCGCATATCCGTGGTCTGCCATAATTACGATGACCGAATTATCGTATACACCGCTTTCTTTTAGCCTTTGCAGATATTGATGAGATATCGTCAGACAAGACTCAACATTATCCATATAAGTTCCGTTTTTAATGATATTTACATCCTTGTCATATTTGTACGGAACATGAGCACCCTCCAGATGAATAAATCTAAAGGTCTTGTCACTTGTTGTAGTTATCGGATTTGACTGCTTTAACGACTCGTAGAAAGTCTTGTTTGACCACGTAAAATGCTCCTTGCCGCCGTCGTCTGCCACAACTCTGATCTCCTGAGAATATTCGGGAATATCATAGCAGACACTTTTCATATCCCACGGCGCATACTTGAGCCCCGACATCTTCATCATCAACAGCATAAATTCAAAGCAAGAGGTATACGTGTCCTCCAAGGCTATCTGATTTTCAAATCTGCCGGCGTGGGTGCGGGCGTCGAGAGTAAGGTCACCCGAGTCGTATATTCCCATTCTGTAGCCCTTGTCCTCAAGCGCATTTATAAGAGGCGAGCCGTCCATTGCACTTGACACATACTCAGAGAGAGGTCGGTCGTTTTCATACCATTCTCCAGTCAGTATCATGGGTATCGAATGAAGTGAAAACGGATAAGCCGCAAGCGCATTGTCATAATAGGTAAAATCGTCAAAAGTATCCGAAAATTCGGGATTGTTCGCAAGCGCCTGCTCGAAGGTAACAGCATCAAGCGCATCCAACACAAGAATAATGAAATTATCCTTCTCCGAATATTCAAACTCGCCCGAGTTATATGCCTTTAGATTTCCCGCCTTATCCTCAAGCTCGGTTGTAAGCATGAGCGTGGTCAGCGTAACCGCAAGAAGCAAAGCAAGACATCCGCTGACAGCGGCGGTGACCTTGACAAAGATCTTGCCTCTAAGCTTCCACATCAGAAAGCTTGCGGCTGCCACACACAGCACAAAGGCAACGATAGACTTTATCCTTTCGGGAGAAAAGGCAGACCAATCAAAGTCGGTTCCGTCAAGAGAAGGCAGTCCTCCGACAAAAAAGTTCCCCTGAATATACAAATATACAAGCGTGCCGAGTCCAAACGTCAACGCAATGTAATACGGCACCTCTCCGAAAAGTCTGAGAAGTACAAACAGCAAAATCAAAATAAGCGACGCTGACAAAAACAGTATAACAGCCGGAAGCACCATCGTCGATATGCTAAACCAAAACTCGGACTGATTTGTCAAGAACAGCTCAAACGGTGCATATATGCACAGCATAAAGCTCAGACTCAGTGACAAGAGCACTCCCGCTACTATACCGCTGAGACTGCTTTTTATTTTTTCCATACTTTCTCCTTTTGCATATATAAACATATTTTTTGACATTCATACCTACATATTATATTATCATGCAAGATATAAGTCAATGATTTTTATCAATGATGATTTTTCCACCTTCGGGATTATGCAGATAAAAGCGGAAAACATCGTGGTTTTCCGCTTTTAAACAAAAATCATACATTAAAATCAGCGCAAAGACGGCTCTGAGTGTTCGCACGTACAAATGATGCCGCCGCAATATGAAGAGGATGCGTCTGATAGCCACCCAACGCCTGCTCCGACACAAATGATGAGTCGAGCATAATATCCGCATTCGACGAAGGGAGGTCCGCCTTTGTGACGGTGAGCGAGATCAAGCCCTCGATTTTGCCGTTGAGCGCCTCAAGGTCTGCCTTTATTTTCTCTATAGCGGCTTGCTTTTCGCTCTCCGAGAGCGTTTCATTAAGTTTCCAAAGTATAATATGCTTTACAATAACAGTCACTCCTTAGTTTATATACTCATAATGATAGGCAGTACCATTGGCTTTCTTTTGGTCTGCTTAAACAAGAACTTCGACAGAGCGTCCTTTACCTCGTTTTTCATCTCCATCCAGTCACGGCAGCCGTTGACGATGCAATTATCAAGAGCATCATATGCCACCGCACGGGCATTCTCCATCAGCTCCTCGGACTCGCGTACATATACAAATCCGCGGCTGACGATGTCAGGACCCGATACTATCTCACCCGTGAGCATATCCACCGTTGCGACCGCAACGATAAGTCCGTCCTGCGAGAGGTGCCTTCTGTCACGAAGCACTATATTACCTACGTCTCCGACGCCTGAACCGTCAACGAGAATTTTGCCAGACGGAACATTCTGTCCCCAGCGCACATCATCCCGTCCGAATTCCAGCGTCTTTCCTATATCCGAGACAAAAATGTTCGATGCATCTATACCCATATACTCGGCTATCTCTTTGTTCGCCATAAGATGTCTGTACTCTCCGTGTATCGGCATAAAGTATTTCGGCTTCACAAGTGATTGTATGAGCTTTAACTCCTCCTGACACGCATGTCCCGATACGTGTACGTCCGCTATTTGGTCGTGAAGCACGGACACACCCCTTGAAAGGAGCATATTTATGACCTTTCCGACGAGCTTTTCGTTTCCGGGAATAGGGGAGGCACTTATGATAACTATATCCTCAGTACCGAGGTGTACCTTCTCATGCTCTCCGAATGCCATTCTGTAAAGTGCGGACATCGGCTCGCCCTGCGCTCCCGTGCATATAAGCGTAAGCTGTTCGGGCTTGTATCTTTTTATATCGTTAAGATCTATGAGAACACCGTCTGGTACCTCCATATATCCGAGCGATGTTGCCGCTCCGACGATATTTTGCATACTGCGTCCCGTAATTGCCACTTTTCTGCCGTGAGCGGCGCTTGTATCTATTATCTGCTGAACTCTGTGAACGTTTGATGAGAAAGTCGCAATAACTATACGCTTATCCTTATGCTTTTGAAATATGTCCTCAAGCGAGCGTCCGACCTTTCTCTCGGATGGCGTGTATCCTGATCTTTCTGCGTTGGTCGACTCGCACATCAACAAAAGCACACCCTCTCTGCCTATCTCTCCGATACGGGTGATGTCCATCATCTCTCCTCCTATCGGAGAAACATCAAGCTTGAAGTCTCCTGTATGGAACACCGTACCGACGGGTGTTTTTATCGCAAAAGCGCAGGCATCCGCTATTGAGTGGTTGACATGGATAAACTCCACACCGAAGACCCCCGCCTTAACGCTTTGCCCTGCCTCAACACAGTTGAGCGAGGGCTTGTTCGGCAGTGAATGCTCCGTCAGCTTTTTCTCGATGATACCGAGCGTGAGTCTTGTTCCGTATATCGGAGGATTTACGTATCTGAGAAGATACGGTATTCCTCCTATGTGGTCCTCATGACCGTGTGTGAGGAATACTCCCCTCACCTTATCTGCGTTTTTTTCAATATAAGTAAAATCGGGTATTACAAGGTCGATGCCGAGCATATCATCGTCGGGGAATGCAAGACCGCAATCAATGATGATAATATCATTTCCGTATTCAAGTACAGCCATATTCTTTCCGATCTCGTTCAATCCTCCGAGCATCATGACCTTGAGCCGTGTATCTTTTTTTGCCATATTTTCTCCTTATCGTTTTTTTAGACTTATGTACGCCGAGCACACAGAAAAAAACGGCACAAATTGCCGTTTCTCCGTGCTGTTACCTTCAAGAGAGCATACTTCTCCCCACGAAAGCTTTATTTATCCGAACCACCGTCGGTATAACGCCCCCCGACGATGCGTGCGAAATTATAAATATCAAAAGCAGAAACGAACACAAATTTCCTTCTTATTATACAACAGTTGCTCGACAAAAGCAATAGAAAGACAAAATTTTTATCGTATAATTTTATAAAAGCAAAAACAATGCTCCGAGCAGGGCAAAAAACAGCGTTGCGGCAAGTGCCCCCATAGAGAAAAACAGCATATGCTTTTTCCTTTTTCCAAATGTCGATGACCCGTCAAAGCAAGCACCGTCGATTATTCTTTCTGCCTCGTCTACCATGTCCGCCTCGCAAAAGCCTTTTGCATCGCTGTCACTTCGCAAAACAAAATACGCCTCATCGAAAAAACCGCTGTCGGTCGACTTTAAATATATTATCTTCTTCTGACATCCCTTTATCATTTTATGTCCGTCCTTTTTCTGTTACTTTGCGACAATGATATTTTTTCCAAACAGTCCCGTTTTATACAGTCCTGCACTTATTTATAAAAACATTATACGGCACACCGCACAGCAGAAAAATATCATAAACAGCATAACGGTCACAGCCACAGGCACCGCATATCTCGTTTTTCTTATACCGACAGAGGAAAAATAAACCGAAAAAACATACACGATCGTATCGGACGATCCCATAATAACCGAGGCGCATATGCAGGCAAAGCTGTCTGCACCGTATTTTGAAAACATTTCGTCCAGCATCGCCATAGAAGCACTGCCCGAAACGGGTCTTGTAACGATAAAAGGTATAAGCTCGGAAGGAACGCCGACCTTCGAAAGCGGAACTCTGAGCAATTCCGAGACAAAATCGAGTGCTCCCGAAACGCTGAGCATCTTCACGGATATGACAAGAGCGCACAGCGTAGGGAGAATAGAAAAGGAGGTTGATATCCCCTCCTTTGCTCCTGTGATAAAGCTGTCAAAGTAATTTTTCTTTTTCGAGAGAAACAGCGCAGATACGAGCAAAAGTATAAGTACGAGGGTAATGTCGGATAAAAACAAAAGCATTTCGTTCACCGCCCTCCCCGGCGTCCTTTGACAACACGGGAACACAGCCGACACAAAACACAGCTGAGTACCGCACCCGCACCCGAGCATATCCAAACAGCTGCCGTTATCTCGGACGGAGCGTCACTTCCCGCTGCAGTGCGCATGGCTATGACCGTTGTAGGAATAAGACAAAAGCACGAGCTGTTGAGCACCGCCAAGGCTATCATATCATCGCTTGCGCTTCCCTTTTTTTCGTTTACTTTATCAAGCTCGCCCATGGCGCTCAACGCAAGCGGCGTTGCGGCATTGCCGATGCCGAGCATATTTGCGCAGACAGAGGTGCATACCTCTTTTTTCCCGACTCCTGTGCGATATGCCTCCTTAAAAACACGGCTGAATACGGGAGAGAGCAGCCGTGCCAGACGCTCCGACGCTCCCGACTCGGAGAGCACACGCATGATGCCTCCCCACAGACACATCATCCCCATAAGTGACAGCGTAAGCGTGACCGCAGACGATGCTCCCTCTATTATCGCCTCTCCGAGCATACCGACGTTTCCGTTTATAAATGAAAAGACAAGCGATATCAAAACAGAAAAAAACACCACAATACCAAGCATTTCGAACCTCTTCCCGTGTTTTTTGCAAAAAAACCAATAAAATTCGCAAAAAAAGCAAAATACGCTATTGACAAAATTTGTAATAAGTGGTAATATTGTCATGTAATACAATTATTTGTCGAATCAGATAATCTTTATCAGGAGGAATATAGCATGAAATCTACAGGCGTTGTTCGTAAAATTGATGAAATGGGAAGAATAGTCATCCCCATGGAAATCAGAAAAAATCTCGGCATTGTTGACGGTGACAGCCTCGAAATTTTTGTTGATAATGACAATATTATTTTCCGCAAATACCAGCCATCGTGTATTTTCTGTGGAAACTGCGACAATATCGAGTTTTATGTCGGCAAGCGTATATGCCATGACTGTATCGAAAGACTCAAGGACCAGTTCTGATTTTCGCTATACAATTCCCAAAAGGTTGCCTCGCCGTGAGCGAGACAACCTTTTATGTTTTTTCAAAGCCGTGAACAAATCCGTCGGCATCAGCTGAGCAGATATCGCCGCCGACGACCTTGCCTCTGTATATGAGAAGATTGGCATACACCGTGCCCTCATACCCTTCGTAGTTATTGACGGTATAGGTGTACCTCTCTACCTCTTTATTCTTGTATTTTGAAAGATCAAAGCCCTGCGATTTTTGCATTTCATTGTAGCCCGCATATATCTTGTCAAACTCGGAGGGGATCTTTACGCTTGCACTCTCGACGGGCGCCTCGCTCACCTCATACCCGAGCGAAGATAAAAACGCCCGTCTGTCATCATTTGTTTTTATCTGTGTATAGCTTACACTCATCACCTCGCTCTGCGCCGGCTCTTCTCCGTAGGGAGGTATAAGGATAAAAAGTGCGGTAAACACCGCTATCGCAACAACTACAATAGCCGCAAACTTCAGCGTGCTTGCTTTTACTGAATAAATAAACATAATTCTCACCTCGTAAATATTCCCGTCGGCTGACTGTTACATATATATTTACTGCCGCAGGGTTTTATGCAAAAGAGTCATGAGAGCCAAAATAAAAAGCAAAATAGTACATATCCGAGTTTTTTTCTGAAAAAAATAATGGCAAAGGTGTTGAAGTAAGAGTGATTTTGTGTTATATTGTAATATGGTAACAATTATAACGACTTATTAAACATGTTAAGGAAGAAAAATGTTAGAACTTAAAAACATCAGTTATTCGGCTGACGGAAACGAAATACTAAAGGACGTGTCATTAGATATAAGCGAGCGCTTTGTGGCTATAACAGGTCCCAACGGCAGCGGAAAGTCAACGCTTGCAAAAATAATTGCGGGAATAATTGTGCCCGACAGCGGCAGGATCATCTTTGACGGTACGGACATCACGAAAATGTCTGTCACCGAAAGAGCACAGGCAGGCATCAGCTATGCTTTTCAAGCTCCCGTAAGATTTAAAGGTATAACGGTAAAAGACCTCATATCCCTTGCCTCCGGAAAAAAGATATCCGCAGGTGAGGCATGCGAATACCTTGCCGAGGTGGGACTTTGTGCGAGGGACTACATCGACCGTGAGGTGAACGCTTCTCTCTCCGGAGGAGAGCTGAAGAGAATTGAAATAGCTATGATAAACGCCAGAGGCACAAGACTCTCTGTTTTTGACGAGCCCGAGGCAGGAATCGACCTTTGGAGCTTTAACAATCTCATCAAGGTTTTTGAAAAGATGTACGAGCGCACCAAGGGAAGCATACTCATCATCTCTCATCAGGAAAGAATTCTTGATATCGCTGACAAAATAGTTGTTATCGCAAACGGCGGTATCAGCAAGATAGGCACAAAAGAAGAGATCATGCCCGAGCTTTTATCCTTCAGCACGGGATGCCGCTATACGAAAGGAGAGTAAAATGGACAAGATACAAAAAGAACTGCTCTCACAGATAGCAGGCATACATGAAGTACCGGAGGGTGCCTACTCTCTTCGCATAAACGGTGCGCTCTACGGCAAAAATTCGTCGGAGAACATTGTCATCGAGAAAAAAGAGGACAAGCCCGGAATAGATATATACATCAAGGCGGGAACAAAAAAGGAAAGCGTGCATATTCCCGTAATTTTGTCTCAGACAGGACTCAAAGAGCTTGTCTACAACGATTTTCACATAGGTGCCGACTGCGATGTAACGATAGTTGCGGGATGTGGTATACACAACTCCGGAGACGATGCAAGCGAGCATAGCGGCATACACGCATTTTATCTCGACGAGGGCGCAAAGGTAAAATATATAGAAAAGCACTACGGCGAGGGCGAAGGTACAGGAGAGAACATAATGAATCCTACCACCATCGCCGTGCTCGGCAAGGGCGCATACATGGAAATGGAAACGGCACAGATAAAGGGTGTTGACTCCACCGTGAGAAAAACGAGCGCAAAGCTTGACGAAGGCGCTACTATCGTTGTCAAGGAAAAAATAATGACACACGGACGTCAGTATGCCGAAACGGAGTTTGAGGTAGATCTTGACGGTGAAGGCTCAGGCGCTCACGTCGTATCGCGTTCGGTCGCTACGGGCGAATCGCATCAGCGTTTCATATCGAAGATCAACGGCAACAACGCCTGCTCAGGGCATACGGAATGTGACGCTATTATCATGGACTCCGCATCGGTCACGGCTATCCCCGAGATAAAGGCAAATCACGTTGATGCTTCTCTCATTCACGAGGCGGCAATAGGAAAGATAGCGGGCGAGCAGCTCATAAAGCTCATGACTCTCGGACTGACAGAAAAAGAAGCAGAAGAAGAAATCATAAACGGGTTTTTGAAATAATGACAAGAGGACAAAGAATACAAAAGCTGCGCACAGATGCTTCCCTCTCGCAGGAGGCATTTGCCTCGATGCTCGGTGTATCACGCCAGTCTGTTTCAAAATGGGAGGCTGACAAGGCATTTCCCGAGATCGACAAGCTCGCAGTTATCAGCGAGAAATTCGGCGTCAGCACGGACTACCTCATCACAGGTCAAGACATACTCGAAGAAGAAAACGAGCAGGCAAAAAACACAGTGACTCTCTCGAAGAAAGCATACCTTGCCATGCTGTTTGCGCTTACATTTACATCTGTTGCGAGCATAGGTCTGTGCGCATATCTGCTCTGCACCATGCTATGATCATATAGCTATAAAGAAAGCTTATGCGCACCGCATCACTCAGAACAAGGCCTGCTGTAACGGACAGCGGCTTGTGCAATTTTCTGAAAGTTAATTTTAAAAAAGCGGGCAGTGCCCGCACCCATCCTCCCGCCTATTGTATCTTTGGATCTTCTTTAACTCAACCAAACGGCGGGGCGTAACTTTGCAATTTCCTATGCAATAAAAAACCGAAAGAACTCACTCCGAGTCCTTTCGGTTTTTTTGTCTCTTGATCTTTTCTCAGCTATACCCTGTCATATCTCTCTGCCAAAAAAGCCCTTGCCGTGCACCGCCGATGCGTCGCTCATTATTACAAAAGCATCGGGGTCTTTTTCAATGACGGCTTTTTTGGCTTGAAACAGCTCGTTTCGCTTCACCACGCAGAAAAGCATCTGTCTTTCTCTGCCCGTATACCAGCCCTTGCAATTAACAACGGTTATTCCCCGATTTACCTGCTGTGACAATTCGGATGATATCTGCTGTGCATTGTCGCTTATCACTATCAACAGCTTTGAGCGGATAAGCCCGCTCTCAGAAGCATCAAGCGCAAAAGCGGCAGAGATGCTGGCAATGAGCGAATACAAGATGCCGTCGTAGTTATTCAAAATAACGGCACAGACTAAAATTATTACCGCATCGGTAACTAATATCAAGCGGCTCGTCGAGATATTTTTAAATTTTCGTCTTAGCAGGCATGCCGCAAGGTCTGTTCCTCCCGTTGTGACACCGTAATAAAACATGATGCCTACTCCTGCACCCATGCATACACCGCCAAGCAATGCGCAGACGAGATCTTCGCTGTTGCTGTGCGGCAAAAACGAAAAAACATCGGTCAAGACGGAGGTAAGCGCCACACCGAGCAATGTTCTTGATATAAACCTCACACCGAACACGATCGCATTGGCAATAATGAGCGGCAAATTCAAAATAAACATTACAAGTCCGGTCGGCAGAGAGAAAAGAATGTTAAGCATCGTTGCTACACCGCTTGCTCCTCCTATGATTATCCCTTTAGGCATCAAAAAAACATTGAGCGAGAACGCAAACAAAACGCCTCCCAAAACAAGTATTGCGCCCTCCTTTAGTGTTTGCCTGTCTGTGATTTTTCCCATACGCTACCCCTTTTCATTTCATAACGCTGTACTGTTATTTCCTACTTGATATTTTTAGTTGTTTATCCGGAAATTATGTGTATGAATGCAGTATCACACGCCAATGCCTTTACATAAACTGACAATGTAAACCAAAATGAAAAGGAATTACGGATATGTATAAAAACATAAAAATCGGAATACTCGGGGGAGATATGCGCCAAGCTGTACTTGCACGGCGTCTGTCGTCTCTCGGCTTTGAGGTTGCGGTATGGGGGCTGGGGAAGAGCTGTGACATCGGAGAGTCTGTCAGATGCACACATTATCTCGACGCCATACGCGGTGCGGATGCGCTCATTCTCCCCCTTCCCGTCAGCCGTGACGGAGTAACTCTCAACTGTCCGCTGTGGAAAGGCGAATCACCAAGACTCTCCGAGATAATAACCTCCACCGAGGCTGATACGGTGCTCCTCGGAGGAAAGCTTGACAGCGCTTTTACATCAGCGGCGACCAAGAAGCAGATAACGCTCATAGATTATTTTGAATGTGAGGAGCTACAGATAAAAAATGCCGTCCCCACAGCGGAAGGTGCTGTTGCAATAGCTCTTGACGAGCTGCCGATAACAATATTCGGAGCCAAAACCGCCGTCACAGGCTACGGAAGAGTAGGAAAGGCAGTTGCGAAGCTGCTGAAAGTAATGGGGGCTGACGTAAGAGTAGCCGCAAGGAGCGGCGAACAGCTCGCTTACGCCGAGGTCGACGGCTGCACACCTGTGTCGATCAAAAAAACGGCACAAAACAGGGAGCCTCTGACGTCACTCTCTGATTGCGACGTTATATTCAACACAGTACCTTATATAATATTTACAAAGGATGTGCTTGCATCACTGAGAAAGGATACGCTCATCATTGACCTTGCGGGCGATGACGGAGGCGTTGACAGGGCAGCAGCTGAAAAGCTCGGCATAAAGACCGTGTGGGCGCTTTCGCTCCCCGGAAAGGTAGCACCTTTTACCGCAGCAAGCATAATATGCGACTGCGTACTTGAGCTTCTCCGAGAAAAAGGAGTGATAAAGCCGAAATGATAGGATATGCTTTTTGCGGGTCCTTTTGCACACTCTCGTCATCCCTTGCCGTTCTCCGTGAGCTGATAAAAACAGAGCAGGATATTTTACCGATAATGAGCGAAGCGGTATATTCGACCGATACACGCTTTTGGCGGGCGGATATATTCAGAGAAGAGGTAGAAAAGCTCTGCTCAAGAACTGCCGTGCATACCATAAAGGATGCGGAGCCTCTTGGACCGAAAACAGTGCTTGATGCTCTCATCATCGCCCCATGTACGGGAAACACCCTTGCAAAGCTCGCAAACGGAATTACCGACACGGCTGTAACAATGGCGGCAAAAGCGCACCTACGCTCCGACCGTCCGTTGCTTATAGCCCTTGCATCAAACGATGCTCTCTCAGCAAATCTCAAAAACATAGCAACGCTCTTACAGCGAAAGTCTGTATTCTTCGTCCCGCTGAAGCAGGACGATCCGCAAAACAAGCCGCACTCTCTTGTTTGTGACTTTTCGCTGTTGCAACAGTCATATGAGAAAATGAAGGTCGGCAGACAGTCGGTTCCGCTGTTTCTGTAATAAAGAGCGGGCAGTGCCCGCCTCCATCCTCTCACCTATCGTTGTTTTTCTTTTACAGAAGCACAGCATAACGGCGAGTAAGGATCCGTGCATTTTTTCCTATGCGATAAAAACGCTGTGTCAAGCGCCCGAGGGCTGTTGACACAGCGTTTTTTATCTGTTGTATTGCTGGTTTCTTCTGAAGGCATCCGGAGTTTTTCCCGTATACTTTTTAAACGAGCTTGAAAAATGCTGAACCGAGGAAAAGCCGAGCTGTTCGGATATATCAGACAGCTCCGAGCGGCTTCCGCATAACAGCACCTTTGCCGCTCCGATTCGTTTTTGCATGATGTATTGCTTCGGTGTTATACCGAATTCCTTTGAAAAAAGATGTATTATATAAGACTTTGACAAATACAGCTTTTTCTCTATCTGCTCAAGTCCGATGTCAAAATTGCTCGAATTGTCTATTATTGATTTTATTTGATAGGGCAGTCCGCAGTTGAGATTTTTGCTCCTTATCCTGTTTCCGACCTTTATTATCAAGGTAGTGAGGAGAACCGCTACATTTGAAAATACCTCATCTCTGTTTGTCTCGTTTATCACTCCGACCTGCTCTGAGATAGATCTGAAAACGTCATAAACGTCAAGCTTTTCTATAACTATCGGATCATTTATCGAATAAACGTCAAGCATCGCCTCGGGAAATCTGCCTCGCACGTTTATCCATATTTTTGAAAACGGCTCGTTTTTGTCGGAATAATACTTGTGTGAGTGATATCTGTCAAGATAATAAAAATCTCCCGCACCGACAGTATATTTTTTGCCGCAGCATTCTATATATCCCTTACCGGATATGACGTATTCAAAAACTGACACACGCTCGATGTTCTCACCCGTTCTGATACGCTCAACAACATATGAACCGTTAGGTATGGTCTGACCGCACGCTTCGATATCAAACGGCAAGGAGGTATCATAGCTGTTTCCGGATAGATAAAATATTTTTTCATACCCTATGTTCATCTGACGCATATACGACACTCCGAATAATTAATATTTTTTATAAAAGGCTCTCTGCCCTTTTATTATATAAAAATATACTTTTTTGTCAACATGAAAGCCGCAAAGACTTTTATTTTTCGGTACTATATGTATAAAAAACTTCCTTTTTTTAAACTTGGCAGTAACATTTCTCCGCTCGCTGCATAAAATAGTCAATACGATATAAATTCAAGAATAGAAAGGCGAGACATGAAAGAACATTACAAATTTACATTAAAGCCGCTTCCGTACAGATATTACGATCTTGAGCCGTATATAAGCGAGCAAACAATGAAACAGCATCACATCCGACACCTTGGTGCGTACATAACAAATCTCAACCGCCTGATAGAAAAAAATCCCGCATACAAAAACATGACACTGACCGAGCTTTATGCGGCGTCATCAAAAATGCCGTCGTCGATATCGGATGATATGCGATTTTTCAGCGGTGCAGTTTACAATCACAACCTGTTTTTCTCTCTGCTCTCACCTACATACAATGATGCCATTCGCCACCCTATAGGTACGCTGTCGGGGATACTTGAAAAAGAATTCGGCTCTTTTGAAAATTTTCTCGTGGCATTTCGTGATGCGGCGTACAACCTCAGAGGCTCAGGATGGGTATTTCTGTGCCGTGACAACTCAGACAGACCGAGAATAGTCGTTACCTCAAACCATGACAGACCCCCGATAAACACCTGTACACCTGTTCTCCTGCTCGATATGTGGGAGCACGCTTATTATCTCGATTATCTCGACAGAAAAAAGGAGTATATCGAAAACTTTTTCCGAATAATAAACTGGCAGCTGGTTCAGATGTTGTGGGACTCAAGGATTATTTACAGATAAATTTTTTTCACAAAACCGATTTCTCATGCTTTTCAGACAATTACAATTCTTTGATACTTTTTGTTATTTTATACACAAACAAAATGCCCGTGTGTCGTTTGACACACGGGCAAGTCGATCGTATTTTGTCAGTTATCAGCCGCAGCCGCATCCGCATCCCGAGAAGAACAGGATGATGATAGCAAGAATTATGAGCCAGGTGCAGCAGTTGTTTGAGTCAAAAAGATTGCAAAGGCAGTTGTTATTATTCATAGGATGATCCTCCGATTGATTGTTGTATACACCGTAGTGCATATTTGCGAGAGCATTTCGCTCTCTGATATCATCTTATGAATAAGTCCTGTTTGTGTTACTGATTTTTTATGTCAGCGCACTCAGCTTTTTTTATATTCCGCAACAGCCTTGAACAGAGCCTTGTCATCCTCAAGCTCATCGTAAGCTGTCTGCTCGCCCATAATAAAAGAATAGTCACGCTCAACACGCATTATAAGGTAGCTGTTGTACTTTATCTCTCTTGTCATGTCGGTTGCGAAATCAAGATCAGCGCAGTCAAGCGCATACTCATCCACCGCCCCCTCCGGAGTATAGCCGAGAATGTCCTGCAAAGACATAAGAGAGCTTTTATCCATCATTTCGTACACTTCTTTTGACACGAGCCATACAGCAGTATCTCCCGTTTCGAGCTCGTTTACAAAGTTCTCATAGTTCTTTTCGTTTTGCACGGGATGATATTCAAACTCCCTGTCAAGCTTCTCCGCCTTCTGAGCGAGCTCCTCCACCTGAGCGGCAGACAGATAATGAAGCGAGCGAAATTCTATCGCACATTCCCCGTCACCGTCAAGGTCTAAGTCGATCGCCGCAGAGATTTTATCACTTATCTTTCTTTTCTCTTCATGCGAATATGCATAGTCTCCTATGTAGCCGATGTACGCTTCCTCACCTTTTTGAAAAAATGAAGAAAAGATCACCCAAATAAGCACAAAGCACAGAAATGCCCCGATTATCACGTGCCATTTGTAGTGGTAGAAAAAATTGTCAAGCTTCTGCTTGAAGGTGTAATTTACCTGTTCGTTGTTGTCCATATTACTCTCCGTAAAAGCCGTGAGGCAAATGCTTTTTCGTGTATCGGCGTTTTTGTTTAATGCCGTTTTAAATAATATTACCACACATTTGTTAACAATTCAAGTACAACACCGTACACGTGTGCATACTTTATAAAAGGTATCATTTATCGAGCATGACAAAGACTCCACGATAAAGCAAAAGCCGGAGCTGACAAGGCTGCTATTTGACTAAATCAAAAAAATCGGGCAGTGCCCGCACCCATCCTCCCGCCTATTGTATCTTTGATTCTTCTTTAACTCAACCAAACGGCGGGGCGTAACTTCGCAATTTCCTATGCAACAAAAATGCCGATTAGGCGGGGCATTTGTCCGTCACGTCGGCATTTTTAAGTTAAAATATTCTCCGATTTGCGATTTTTTCAAGCGAACATAGCGCAAAAAAGCTCTCAAAAAACCACCAAAACCGTCAAAATGCCCTTTGCATTCTTGACGAAACTGTGTTATAATAGCTTCAACGAGTAGCAGAAATGCGTAAGTCCGGTTCTTGGGCTTGCGCATTATTTTTTTTGCGCTTCGGGAGGTAATTTTAATGGAAAAACAAAACTATCTTGCAAGTGAAAAGGTCGGCAAACTGATGGGCAAATACGCTGTACCTTGCATCATCTCGCTTTTGGTCGGTGCTCTTTACAACATCGTCGATCAGATCTTTATCGCCAACGCCACCTATCTTGGCTCCTACGGCAACGCCGCTAACACCGTGGTATTCCCTTTGACGGTCATCGCACTGGGTATCGCCGTAATGATCGGCGACGGATGTTGTGCTTTCGTCAGTATCTCACTCGGACAAAAAAGAGTGAGGAAGCAGCTCGAAGCGTAGGAAACTCTGTGTTGCTTTGTATTGTCATCAGTATCGTTTTAACAGCAATTTACCTGATATTTTCCGAGCCGATCTTGACAGCCTTTGGCGGCAGAGTAAACGCCGAGACCTTTGCTCTTTCAAAGGAATATTTCTTTTGGATAGCGCTCGGTATTCCCTTTTATATGTTCGGGCAGGCAATGAACCCCATCATCCGTGCGGACGGCAATCCTCAGTTTGCGATGCTCTCCACCTTAGTCGGTGCGGTACTCAATATTATTCTTGACCCTATCTTCATTTTCGGCTTCAAGTGGGGTATGATGGGTGCGGCTGTAGCCACCGTCATCGTTCAGATCGCAACGGCTGTGCTTGCTGTTTTATATCTTTTCCGTGCAAAGATCATCAAACCAGCAAAGACGGATCTCAAGTTTCAAGGCAGAATTGTCGCAAAGACCCTCTCGCTCGGTCTTTGCAGTTTTCTCGCACAGATATCACTTGTAGCGGCAATGGCGGCGATCAACAATATGATCCGCAAATACGGCGCAATGGACGAGATCTTCGGTCAAGAACAGTATGCGCAGATCCCCATGGCGGTAGTCGGCATCGTGATGAAATTCTTCCAGATCGTCATCTCTGTTGTCATCGGTATGGCGGCAGGCTGTATCCCCGTCGTTGGCTTCAATATGGGTGCGAAAATGCACGGCAGAGTCAAGGAACTTTTCACAAAGCTCCTGATTGCCGAGGCGTGCGTGGGTGCGGTTGCGCTCATCATCGTGGAGTTCTTCCCACACTTACTCATTCAGATCTTCAGTGCGGCAAACGAGAGCGTTTATTACACCGATTTTGCAGTCAAGGCGTTCCGCATCTATCTCTGCATGATGGTCTTTGCTTGCGTGAACAAAGCAGCCTTTATCTTCCTGCAAGCTATGGGCAAAGCGGTGGAATCCACCCTGCTTTCCATGGTGCGTGAGATAGTGTTCGGCGTTGGCTTTGCGCTCATTTTGCCCCTGTTCTTTGCGCTTGACGGCGTGCTTTATTCCATGCCCGTATCGGATATCCTCACTGCAGTAATTACGGCAATTCTGATCGTGAGAACGTACAGACAGTTAGAACGAGCAAAAAACGAAACAGCGGTAGCAAAAGACGCTTGATCGATACAGACAAGCATAAAACAGAAATCCGGCCGAAAAACTGATACACTCGTTGGCGCTGTTATCAAGGCAAGACCTGCAGCAGCTAAGGGTCAGTACATCAAGTCATGCGTTATCGCATCCACAATGGGCCCCGGAGGTCAACTACAAAAGCTTGGTTAATTAGATTCATAACCTATATAAAGCGGATTGCAAAAACAATCCGCTTTTTTATTGTTATTTTTGCATATTTTTCTGTTTTTTTATGTGTTATTATAACATAAACAACACATTTTTCGGGAGGTTTACACAATGTCGCCCAAAGCAAAAAAGAGACTTCTATGTATAATTGCTTTCTTAATGATTCCTTCATTTGTACTTTGCGGATGCGCTCCTGCCGCAACTTCATCGTCGGACTCAAGCACCGACACAAACGACACTACTCAGTCTGGCACACAGATACCCGATCCCGATCCCAATTATCCTGCTGACAAATACAAAATATTGAGCAAGGAAGAATACCTTGACAAGACGACTGCGGGATTTCTCGGTCAGTTAGCGGGCTTTCTTTCGGGCTATGAATTCAAAACGCTTCCCGACGGAAAAAGATGCAGAGTCGGTATGCCTGACAACTGGTTTGAATACCTCAAGGGACCGTATGCGGGCAACACCGCACACATGAAGCAAACCGACAAGCATATCAAAAACAAGGACACGGGACTATACGAGGTATGGTTTGACGACGACTTCAGCGTTGACGTTGTAAACCAATATATCATTGCCGATATGTATAAGCAAAAGTATACGCTTTGCCAGAAATACGTATCGGAGGGCTGGCTCAAATACGACGTCTGGGATATGGGTGGCGGTCAGCGCAAAGTCGGTGCTTACGGCCTTATAAATAGATTCAATTACCTGCCGCAGTTCGCGGGAAACACCGAATATGACAACTGGTACAGCTATTGCACCGAAGCCTATCTCGGAACGGACATGCTCGGCATGAACGCACCCGGAATGCCATCTACTGCATCCGAGCTTTCCGCAATGTTTGCACAGGTCACAGGCGACCGCGATAATCTTCAATGGGCGCAGATGTTCACGACGATGATCTCTCTCGCTTACTTTGAAAACGACATCCCTACCCTGATAAAAGAATCGAGCAAGGTCTTCCCCGAGGGCTCGTACCCTCTCACAGCCATAGATTATCTCTTTGAGCTATACGAAAAATACCCGGATGACTGGCGCACGGCTTACAAGGAGCTTGAAGCGCACTACTACATCCACGACACGAGAAACACAAACACAAGCATCAACTGCTCGTTCGTTATCCTTGACCTTCTCTACGGCAAGGGAGACTACATGGAGACCTGCAAGATAGGCTCTCTTGCGGGCTACGATTGTGAGTCGACCTGCGGTATAGCTCTTACCGTTCTCGGAGTAATGGGCGGCACCTCCATTCTTCCCGAAGAGACGAACACACTCGTATGGCAGGACGGCAAGGGTGTTCTTACAAACATCTCTATCGGAGAAGACGAAGGCATATGGATGATAGCCAATTCCCTTCCGAGAAGGATCAAAATGACGAGCGTCTTGGATAAATACCGCAGTAATTTCGAGAGTATTCTTCTTGAGCGCGGCGGTACAATGGATGACTATTACTATTACATCCCGACCGAAACTCTCGGAGAATATGACTCTGTAAAGATACAAAACCCCGAATTTGAAACAGGCAATTTTGACGGTTACACAACAACCGGAACAGCCGTCATAGACACGACCTATCCCACAAAGGGACTTTACACGGCAAAGCTTCAGAACAACGCAGAGATCTACACAAAGGTCAGCAATCTTCAGGTCGGCAAAACGTACGCATTTTCGGCATTTGTCAGAACCGATGCTGACAGCACCGCATATCTTGTTGCAAGAGATATCGGAGGCAGCAACGCCGTTTGCGCAAGCGTACACAAAACCTTCGGAACTCAAAAATACATAGCACAAAGCACCGTAAAGCGTACGCTTGTCTTTGTAGCTACTGCGGCTGAAATGGAAATCGGCATAAAGTTTATAGGCACGGGCGAGCAGTATGCTTTTGCAGACAGTCTCTCTCTTGTAAGAATAGAAGAGAAGCAAGCAGGCACCGTAACTATCAACAACAAGACCGACGACGGCAAATACACTTCCAACGTATCAATGAATATAGACAGCAAAACGAACAAGGAAGCTTGTCTCAAGCTCACGTTTGCAAATCCCAACACCGCAGTGACAAGAATACCGCTCAATCTCAACGGCGAGTCTTATATGTCTGCCGCACTTTACAAAACCTGCGACTCCGACGGCATGAAGAATATTGACGTGGTCTATATTCCTATGGTGCTTGTAGAGGGCAACAACAACCTGGAAATATCTCTGTCAAATCAAACGGTAAGCATTTTAAGTGCCGAATTTGCAAATCTGCAGGGCAAGTTTTAAACCTAATATACAGGCACAGACTGTCCCAACATCCCAAACATAGTCCTCTCGGTCGAGATGCTACGCACTCTTCCGACACTCCTTGTTTGCTCACTCCTTAAGCCTATGCGCTTCTTAGAGAATCATCTGTGGGTAAAGAGTAAGAAGCCGTTTCTGTGCAAAGTGATATAATCCCCTAAGAGTAGACACTTGAAAAAACAAAAAGATTTCGAGACTACACTAAGGGGGTTATTTTTATGCAGAAGGAAACGCACAAAAACAAGAAATATAGTGTTGAAACAAGAATACAGGCGGTAGAAGCGTATCTACGAGAAGAAGGAAGTCAACGAGAAATATGTAAAGAATTCGAAATAAAGGATGTACATACACTCAGAGAAAATTCTTTTGAAAAAAGTGAGAGAATATGTGATCAATACCGCTGTTTGTTTTTTAGTTCTCCAGCCACATATATTCTTTACTGCTTGCCATAATTATCCTCGTCAAAAATCCTTTCCTCTATTATACAACATTTTTGTTAACTTTTCAATTAGATGAGAATGACTTCTCTCCCCTTCTTAATCGCATAATCCAGAGCTATCTTGGTGCCGCTTTTTCGGGTGGTGGGAGTGGTTTGTTCGACGTAGTAGACGATGCAGTATTTACTGTTATTTATCATTTCGTAATTGCGCTCAACGTAGGCAGCTCTGCCTGCGCCGTGGAACTTTTCGGGATAGTAAGTGTCGTCGTAGGATTTTAGCAGATAGGTCCTATAGTCATCGTTTATGAATGGGAATTCTGCCCGCACGTAGATTCGTTTTACGTGTGGGTATTTTTCCTTTAATTTGGTCACGAGCTCAAGGCACAGGCGGTCAAACTCTGATTTGCTTCCGAATAAAAATGTATCCACATTTTCGTCAGTAGCGTTGCCGCCGGAACTGGACTTTCCACCACCGGAAGCGTACTCAATCTCATCGAGAATGATAACTGTACAACTCTTCTTTTCGTGAGTGGTCTGGTCTTCCCAGGTGTCCTCGTCCAACCGACCTTCGATATTGATGAACGAGCCTTCCTTCAGCTGCATCTTCTCGATACGATCGACGATCGGGCCAAAGCCCTTTACGGAATAGTTGAGCCATCTTGCGTTGTTCTCAGCCTTCGGATCATAGACCTTCTTGCCGATGCGGAATCTGACCGATGCGGCAGAGTCATTACCTCTGGTGATACTGATGGCGGGTTTGTTGTCATATCCCTTGGAAATGACGACTTGTGTTGCGAATACCTTTAACATAAGATACTCCTTTCTGCAGGGATTACCTGCTAAAAAATATTATATTTCATCCTGCATTTTGCAGGTAGAAACCGAGAAAATAAAAAAGTGCCAATCAGCACAAACGTGCTAACTGACACTTTGAAAACTCTGATAACTGTGTAAGGTCTGCGACCAAACTCTGATACTAACACAGTTACTATAGCAGAAACTTTCTTAATAGTCAATCATTTCAGCAAAAATGACTTTATTCCGGCTTTGCAATGGCCTTTTCAATCTCAGTCTTAGCAAAACCTAAAGCTACTAAAACTCGAATCTCATCAAAATGAAAAGAACCACGCTCCGTTTCATTGTTTTTGATCAGCTTCTCAATATCACTAAGCAGCTCATATATCTTTTCTTTATTAGAACCCACAGATTACACCCCATTTCGAATTTCCATCGCATAGTAGTTAAACGTATCGTATCCATTTGCCGTCGGATAAACGGGTGTTTTAACGGAAAGGTATACAATAACAGTATCTCCAACCTTTAATTTCTTAATCCGATGCCTTACAGAGATGGTCAGCGAGTTTTCCTCTAATTTTAGTGTAATTTTCTTTACGCGCCGTCTAATACCTGTAACTTCAATGTTTTCACATATACCGGCAACACTCACGTAATTACCTTTAATGCTATTATATAGTAATACAGCACCCGATACAATGAGAAGGGTCATAAAGAACAGGCTCGGGAGCCACAAATACACATTACGATAAAAAATCATTATCGTGATAAACAGGAGTAGAAAACCAACTGCTCCAGCAAACCGTGATAGAATTTGCCATTGTAACGCCTCGGGTAAGCTCTTGAACTTATCTTTCATCAGCTTCACCTCACAGTATTACGATTTTTTTATGCTTTAGGAGTACCATAATGGCTGTAGTAACCTTGTCTCTGCAAGCGGCGTGTTCCATCTGGCATTCCAGAATATTATCAAAGATAGTTTTCTGAGTATAGATGGTCTCCACAAGCTTCTGACGATTGTCGGTGTAGAGAAGCTCTTTCGTAGGCTTAATCTGACGCTCGTGCAGGTACACAAGCTCTGCCATACTCAGTCTGATACCGGCATTGGTCAGCCAATTGAGGATAGACGACTCAAAACGTCCTACTGTCAGATTGACATTGGATCCTGCGGCCGCACAGAGCACGCATCTGGTAAGAATTCTGTAGCGGGCCAAAAGCGTATCTTCCTTCTCAAATTCCACCAGACCCATTCTATAAAGGTGCTCGACAGCTCGCTCCTGAGATGCATTCTTTGCGGTGTAGAACCCGCATCTACCATCTAGCCATAACTGAGCTTCGACCCTTGTTAACTGGAATACCTCTCCCCCACGTCCTACATATATGTTACGTTCAGTGGATTTTTCCTGAACAATGCCTTTTGAAATGTAAATCATTATTCTTCACCTCGTATTCTTTTACTATCATTACACGATAAGAAATATGAATTTACAACTAAAGAACATACATAAGAGCAACACAGGCGATAATAACCACAAAAAGCACACCGATTATGATGGCAATCTTCTTAATTAGTTCCTTATCAACGCCTTCTCGTTCGTGGCCTTCATCTATCGGTCGAACATCTTCATAATAACCGTCATATCCATCATCCACAACAGTTTCGTCTTCAAAGCTACTCTCTGTCTGCTTAATCGGTTTCGTTCTTTTTTTCATTTTAGAGGTTTTCTTAATCGTGGTTTTTTCTTTTGCTTTTTCCTTCTGCGACTTACCGGAAGGGAGCTGCTTTCCGCATTCAGCGCAAAAAGAAACGGCGTCCTCAACTAAATCGGCGCCGCAATAGGGACAGAATTTCATTACACACACTCCTTTTTTGGGATAATAAAAAAGCGGATCCGGTTAAGGACCCACTTTTGGACGATATTAGTATAACACATTATCTTTCACTTGTCATCGGCTTTTTATAGGCGATTTATCGGCGTTTTGTAGGCGTAATAGTTCATACGCCTTTCTCTTTACTTCAAAATAGATTACTCCTTGGATTTTTTAAGATCATAGACCTTGCCAACCTCGGCAGTACCTTCGCCGCCGATCAGCGTCAATTTATCCCCGTCAACTGTATAGGTATATTGACAATCGGTAACATAGTCCAAGGCAAAATCAAGGTACAGAGTACCATCCTCTGCTTTGTATGTAAATTCAAAGTGATTGGTGCTATCGAGGCACATACAGCCCTTACCCTCGCCATCAAACTCATACTCGGTATATTGGTCGTATTGCCATACGCCGGAAAGATCTGCATTATCATTGCTTCCGCCTGCGCAGCTCTTGCAGATCAATACAATAACCAAAACCAACACCACAAGAGCCAATGCAGAAACAACAGCAATTTTGCGCTGACGTGCTTTGCGTTTTTTTGCACTCATTCGTTTAGGAGATAAGTACCTTCCCGGACGAGTAGTTGTTCGAGCCTGTGGTACTGATTGCCTTTGTGTCGGCCTGTTTCCATT
>JBGVFH010000036.1:0-7404 GCA_045120955.1 Eubacteriales bacterium
CAATTATAAAACATACAAAACAAAAAATCAAGTAATAGTAAAAATATTGTACAAACAAAAACAACATCAGTACGACAGTCATTTTGATCTCATAGAATATTTCACGTTTTTTCTCTCGCTGTTTTACACAACTCCTGTAACTGAAAAGCAACGGTATGTGAGAGGATGGGGTAAGTTTTTTTATGTTTTTTCCGCCCGAGATACCGTCACAACTCCGCCCCGCCGCTTATTTGATTTAAAGAAAAATCAAAGATACAATAGGCGGAGGATGGATGCGGGCACTGCCCGCCGTCATTTTGATTTTATCATATACCCACGCCCTTTACAACACCAAATTTTAACTAATTTTTTCTGATATTTTTTGTTTTTTAAAATATGCCGAAATCAAACTTTTTTCACATTCGAGTGCAAATAAATACTTGTATTATTATTATATATATGTTATAATATATTGTATATATAATATATGTTACTCTTATTATATATTATCGTAATTTTTGCGAAAGGATATAATATGGAATACTCACAGGAAATCGAAAATATATGGTCTATGGCGTTGCAGCTTATCAGACAGTCTTACTCCGAGTCTACCTTCAATCTTTGGTTTGCGGATACACAGCCGATAGATCTTACCGAAAAAAAGTTTATTATCAGCACGCCCACAGCGTTTAAGAAAAATATTATTTCATCAAGACACAGAGATGTTGTCGAGCAGGCATTGCAGGAGGTGCTCGGCTTTTACATAGAGGCGGCTGTACTCACAGAGGCAGAAGCACAGCAATACAAAAAGAGCGGTGCTATCCCCGTGTCACCGTCACAGCGTTCAAAAGAAACGGAAAAACAGGCACCGCAGATAATTCCCGTCACCGACTACACCTTCGATAACTTTATCGTAGGCTCGTCCAACACCTTTGCTCATGCGGCGTGTCTCGCCGTAGCGAAAAGCCCTGCAATAGCATACAACCCTCTTTTTATATGGGGACCTCCCGGAATAGGAAAGACCCACTTGATGTATGCCATACAAAATGAGCTTATCAAAAATGACCCTACGCTCAAGTGTATTTATGTAAAGGGTGAGGACTTTACAAATGAGGTCGTTGACGCTATCAGAATGCAAAACACGCACACCTTCAGAGAAAAATACAGAACGGTCGATGTTCTCATCATAGACGACATACAGTTTATAGCGGGAAAGACCTCGACACAGGAGGAATTTTTCCATACATTTGACAGCTTATACGTTGAAAACAAGCAGGTCATCATCACAGCGGACAAGCCGCCCAAGGAAATGAAAACGCTCGAGGACAGACTCAAGAGCCGTTTTGAGTCGGGGCTGATAGCTGACATACAGTCTCCCGACATTGAGCTGCGCATGGCTATCATCAAGAACAAAGCCGCAAAAATGAACATCAATATCCCCAACGACGTAATAACCTACATGGCTGACAGACTCAAAAACAACGTCAGACAAATAGAGGGGTCGCTGAAAAAGCTCAGCGCACTTTCGCTTTTGTCAGGGACTCCCATTACGCTCGAGATAGCTAAGGGAGCGGTGTCGGACATTGCGACCGAAAGAGAGCCGTCAAACGTCACGGTGGACAAAATATTTGCGGCTGTTTCGATAAAATACAAAATTCCGACCGAGGAAATTAAATCGAGAAAGCAGACAAGCAACGTTGTAAACGCAAGACACGTTTGCATCTATCTTATACGCACCTTGACCGATCTTACTCTTTCTCAGATAGGACAGCTGTTCTCAAGAGACCACACAACAGCCATGTCGTCTCTGCGCAAGATAGAAAACAGGATATCAAGCGACACCTCGTTTGAGGCTGAGATAAACGAGCTTATCAGCGATGTAAAAGAGTCCTGAGTAAAAGCGGGCAGTGCCCGCACCCGTCCTCCCGCCTTTTGTATCTTTGATTTTTCTTTAACTCAAATAAACGGCGGGGTGTAATTACGCATTTTCCTATGAAAAAAGCACGGTTTTTGAGCGGAGGGCACTGTTTTTTTTGTAAATGAAACCGTCTTTAACCCTTTTGCCTATCCATTGTGGAAAAAGTTAAAACTGATGAAAAACACACTTTTTTTCAACAGAGTTAACATTTACTTTCACACACGGGCTTGTGAATTGTACGAAAGTCGGCGTTATTTCCAAAATGTGCGTTTTTTCCCACAATTTCATCACATTTTTTCAACCGTCTTTTAACACTCAAAAACACCTTATTTTCCTATGAGTTAAGCCGATTTTTCGACTTATCAACATTTTAACCGCCCCTACTACTATTACTACTAAAAAATATAAGATAAAGATAAAGCATTGCGTTTTTTGTTTTTGTGACAGAGAGCGGATGCGGCAACCGATAAAAATTCCGGCAAGAAGGAGAAAACGAAAATGAAAGTCATATTTGATAAAGCGGAGCTGCTCGCTCATTTGGCACCTTGCATGGGTTGTATTTCCACAAAGAGCACCTTTACATCAATAGAGGGTGTATATATCGAGGCAAAAGAGGATAACAGATGTGTCATATGCACATACGACATGGAAAAGGGTATGCGCACCGAGTTTGATGCCGAGGTCGTTGAGGCAGGCAGCTATATCGTCGGTGCACAGGACTTTTTCCAATACGTAAAGATACTGCCGGGAGACGATATCACACTCGAGGTCAGCGAAAAGCTGACTGCGAGAGTATCAAGCGGCAAGGTATACTACATGATGCACGCACTTCTCGGAAAGGAATTTCCCGCTTTCCCCGAGCTTTTCTCGAAAAACGGCTTTGTCATGGAGCAGTCAAGAATGAAGGCGCTCATTTTCCATACGCTTCATTCAATAGCTACGGTTGACACAAACCATCCCGAGCTTTGCGGCGGATATCTCAATATAAAAAAAGATCTGATAACTATGGTATCCTGCGACTCCTTTACTCTTTCAAAATGCGATATGCATATTGATCTCGGTGCTGTCGAGGATGGCGGAGAGATAAGCATTATTATCCCCGGAAAGAGCCTTATTGAGTTGAACAAGCTCATGACGGACGATGACGGCGAGATAATCGTCAAGCCCGCAAGAAGACACATTGTTTTTGAGATAGGGGATCTGATATTCTTTACACGTCTTATTGATACAAAATACATCGACTACAACAGAATAATACAAAACAGCCTTCCTATCGAGGTCATAATCGACAGAGCAGAGCTGCTCGGCTCGCTTGACCGTGCTTCTCTTATTTCCGAGAAGAAGAGCGTAGGCTCGTCGAGAAGCTATGTAAAGCTCGCCTTCAAGGATAATACTCTCAAGCTCTCCTCTGTTTCACTCAACGGACAGATACACGACGAGCTCGAGTGCGAGCACACGGGCGAGGATATAGAGATCGGCTTTACCTGCAGATATCTCATTGAGGCTCTGCGTTCTCTTGAATGCGAAAAGGTACATCTGTATCTCAAGGCACCGAGAATTTGCATGATAATGAAGCCCGAGGACGAAGAAGAGGACAAGGAGCTGCTCCAGATGATACTGCCCGTTAAAATGGCAGAGTGAGGACAGGGGCGAAAGATAGTTTTTTAGTAATAGATCAATTAAGAACAGCTTTGCCCGGAGAATAACATTTAAAAAAGCTCGGCTCTGAGCCAAGACATAACATTTTTAAAATCGGCTCTGAGCCAAGATGCCGCAGACAAAAGCTCCTCCACCTTAACCCTGACAAAGAAAGGTATTTTCTGATGATCGCAGAAAAAATCAGTTTTGTAAATTACAGAAACATAGAGAAAGCACAGATCGAGTTTTGTGACGGGGTCAATCTCATTTACGGTGACAACGCAAAAGGAAAAACGAATGTGCTTGAGGCTGTATATTCTTACGCAAGAGGCAAGTCGTTTCGCTCGGCATCAGAGCGAGAGCTTGTGCGGTTTGGGTGTGAGGGATATCACACGGAGCTTGTTTTCAGAGACAAAAACAGAGTGCAGAGTATGTCACTCGGCTATGCCGATAAAAAGAGACAAAAGAAAATAAACGGCGTTGTATGCGACAAGCTCTCGGATATGATAGGGAGATTTCGTGCGGTGATGTTTTGCCCTGAGCATCTCGACATAGTAAAAGGCGGACCGGGTCAGCGCAGAGAATTTCTCAATATAGCCATATCACAGCTCGACGGCACGTATATAAAGGAGTTTTCGAAATACAAGGCTATACTCGAAAACAGAAATGCGCTGCTGAGAAGGATATCTATATGCGACGACCCGAAAAAGAAGGGGGCGCTTTCCGCTCAGCTTGACATTTTTTCGACTCAGCTATCTGAATGTGCGGCATACATATGCGCCGCAAGAGAAAAATATATAAGAGGGATAAGCCCGTTTGCCGAGTTTTTTCTCGGGGAGATGAGCGAGGACAGCGAAAAGCTATCGCTTGAATATGAATGTGACATTGACAAAAGCATCAGAGACGATACCGAAAAGAGCAGCTCTCAATATTTGAGCAAGCTTCGGCAGAATACGGAGCGTGAGGCGGCTGTCGGTGCTACGCTCTACGGCATACACAGAGACGATATAAAAATATGCATAAACTCGGTCGATGCAAGAAGCTTTGCTTCTCAGGGGCAGCAGCGCTCTATCGCTCTGTCGCTGAAAATGGCGGAGGGCGAGATGTCAAGAGAGTGTGTTGGAGAATATCCGGTGTTCCTCTTTGACGATGTGCTGAGCGAGCTCGATGTAAAGCGGCGTTCTTACCTGATGTCAAAAATATCCGACAGACAGCTCATAATAACAAGCTGTGAGATAAGTGATATAAGAGATGTCGAGGGTGCAAGATTTATAAAGGCGCTGGGCGGCGGCATATACGAGGCAAGCGACAGAATACTGTAATAACACGGAGGATATATGTATCTTCACGCAGGCAGAAACAGAGTTATAAGAACAAAAAATATAATAGGCATCTTTGACACGGACAAATCAACCGTAAGCTCTGTAACAAAGGATTTTTTGCGCAAGACAGAGAAGGACGGACTGCTCGAAAGCGCATCCTACGAAATACCGAAGTCGTTTATTTTGTATGATGACGAGTTTGACCACGGGGTGCAGAAGGTCTGCTTTTCTCAGATATCGACGGGTGCTCTCGTCAAAAGGACAGAGCGAGAGCTCGGAAACGAATGATAAAATTTTTTTAAAAAAATTCATAACTGTACGTTTTTCGGCACATTTGATGCGGTAAAATAGGTGCAGAAATAAAAAAGCGGGCAGTGCCCGCACCCATCCTCCCGCCTATTATATCTTTGGAATTTCTTTAACTTAGCTAAACGGCGGGGCGTAACTTTGCAATTTCCTATGAAATAAAAAAACATTTACATATAGCATTTTTACACAAGATATTGACTCACACAAAAAACCGAAAGGAAAAGAAAATGGCGGATATCAAAGTAAGCGAGCATATTGAGTACAACGAAAATCAAATACAGGTTCTCGAGGGGCTTGAGGCTGTCAGAAAAAGACCGGGAATGTACATCGGTACCACCTCTGAGGGGGGACTTCATCATCTTGTATACGAGATAGTGGACAACTCTATCGACGAGGCACTTGCCGGAGAATGTAATGAGATCGTAGTTACGATACATGGCGACGGGAGCGTATCGGTAAAGGATAACGGAAGAGGTATCCCTTCGGCTATACACCCGAAAATGGGTATTCCGACGCCCGAGGTCGTTTACACAAAGCTGCACGCAGGAGGCAAGTTCGGCGGCGGAGGATACAAAATAGCAGGAGGCTTGCACGGTGTCGGTGCATCGGTAGTTAATGCTTTGTCAGAGTGGGTCGAGCTTGAAGACTGCTACGATGGCAAAAGATATACAGAAAGATTTGAATACGGTAAGGTCGCAAGACCGTTTAAATACGAGGGAGAGTGTGACAGACGCGGAGTTTACGTCAGATTTAAGCCCGACCCCACGATATTTACCGATACTACGGAATTTAAGTATGACATACTTCGCAAAAGAATGCAGGAGCAGGCATTCCTCAATGGAGGTATCAAGATAACGCTTACCGATGAGCGTGAGGGCATGGAGCAGTCGGAGACTCTCTACTATGAGGGTGGTATTCGTACATTCGTTGAGTTTATCAACGGCGAGAAAAACTGCACGGTCATACACGATGACGTAATATACATCAAGGGCGAGCGTGAAAAATATCAGGCTGAGATAGCCATGCAGTATAACGACAGCTACAACACGGTGCTCATCTCCTTTGCAAACAATATGCACACGATAGACGGCGGAACGCATGAGGTCGGATTTAGACGGGCTATAGGCAAGGCGTTCAACGATTATGCAAAGAAAAAGGGCATACTTAAGGGAGAGGACAAGCTCTCTATCGACGATGTGCTCGAGGGCTTGACGGTTATTATCAGCGTAAAGCTCGAGGATGCGCAGTTTGAGTCTCAGACAAAGGCAAAGCTCGGAAACAGCGAGATAAACAGCTTTGTTTATTCTATAGTAAACGAAAAGCTCGCTGAGTACCTCGAGGAAAATCCAAACACCGGAAAGATGATACTCGAAAAGGCGATGACCGCCGCAAGAGCAAGAGAGGCGGCAAGAAAGGCAAGAGAGGCAACGAGACGCAAAAATGCTCTCGAAGGCTCGACCCTTCCCGGAAAGCTTGCCGATTGTCAGGTGAGCGACCCGTCACTTTCCGAGGTCTATCTTGTAGAGGGAGACTCCGCAGGAGGCTCGGCAAAGGACGGACGTGACAGCCGTTTTCAGGCGATACTTCCTCTCAGAGGTAAGGTGCTCAACGTCGAAAAATCACGTCTTGACAAGGTATATTCAAACGTCTCTATCATCCCGATAATACAGGCGCTCGGATGCGGTATAGGCGATGAGTTCGATATAGAAAAGCTCAGATACGGAAAGGTCATCATTATGGCGGATGCCGACGTTGACGGCTCGCATATCAGAATACTGCTTTTGACATTCTTTTTCAGACATATGCCGAAGCTCATTGAGGACGGGCATATTTTCCTTGCACAGCCGCCGCTGTATAAGGTGGTAAAGGGAAAGACTCAGAGATACGCTTTTTCCGACGAGCAGAGAGACGAGATAATAGCTGAGCTCGGTGAAGGTAAGATAGATGTCGAGAGATACAAAGGTCTTGGTGAAATGGACCCCGAACAGCTCTGGGAAACGACTATGGACCCCGAGGTAAGGACGCTTCTCAAGGTCGAGATGCAGGATGCTATAGAATGTGACAGAATTTTCTCAATGCTCATGGGTGACGAGGTCGAGCCGAGAAGAATATTTATAGAGGAAAACGCTAAATTTGCCGAAAACTTGGATGTTTGATGAACCGACGTTTGTATTCTCCGACGGAAAAGACAAACGCTACGCTTATAAGTGCTATACAGCACATCAATCATTCTCACAT
>JBGVFH010000037.1:0-35922 GCA_045120955.1 Eubacteriales bacterium
CAAGTGCGGAAGATGCCCCTATAGAGACAAATGCCATAAGTCCAAAGAAGGTCATAGGACCATTAGAGTGAATCAAGTGTTGAACGAATATCGACCAAAAACGCTTAAAGCTCTCACGAGCGATGAGGGGATACTGCTTCGTATGAACAGATCTATTCAGGTCGAGGGGGTCTTTGGTGTTTTAAAAGAGAATTACGGATTCAGGCGCTTCCTCACGAGGGGTAAAAAGAATATCGAAACTCAATTTTTCCTTCTCGCCTTTGCATTTAATGTCGAAAAATTAAGTAATCGCGAAAAACATAGTCGTCTTGGCTTGGATCTGTTCAAATTCAATGCTTCGTAAAAATCATTTATAATTCAATATGTTTGTTTAAATGTGGATTTTTCTGCCCCTTTTTTTCTCGCGCCTTTTTTGCCTCATATCGAGGTTTTTTTCGTTCTTACTCTCATATTGAAAAAAATGAGCTGTCTCAATTGCAAAAATTAATGCATTTGAGACAGCTCCTTTTTTCGTCGCATATGAAATTTTACGGATCCTCACTTGCCGTTTTGCACAGCTTCTGTAACAAAAACAAAGATAAGCGAGAGGACGGGGCATTGCCCGCTTTTTGTCTTTGAATGTGAGTTTCAGCCGTTGCTTTGCTTTAAACCGTGAACATCAAGTCTCCGTAGCTCGGGATAGGCCAATGCTCGGATGCAGTGAGCGTTTCCATTGCGTCAACGCAGGTGCGGAGCTTTTTCATGACGGGCAAGACGTTTTTGTTATATGCCATTGCCATTTTCTCTCCCTCTTGCATCGTGCTTGCATCTGAGACTGCTTTTTTCAGCTCGCAGACCGCTGTGTATGCGGTATCACTAAGCTCAGAGAGCTTTTCGGCGAGCTCTTGCTCGGCTTTTGCCGTGGCATTCGGGCAGGCTTGCTTTTTCAGACAAATGCTGTTGCACAGCTCTGACACATATGAGATAACAGCGGGTATGATATCTTTTTGTGCCATCTCTATCATGGTCAATGCCTCTATGTTGATGGTTTTTGAGTAATTTTCAAAGAGTATCTCTTCACGGGAACGAAGCTCTACCTCGTTCATTACAAAGTGAGATTTAAACAGGTTTATGTTCTTTTTATCGGTAAGAGTGCTGTAGGACTCTACACAGCTCTTCATGTTCAAAAGTCCTCTTGCCTGCGCTTCCTTTTCCCATTCCTCAGAGTAACCGTTTCCGTCGAAGATGATACGCTTGTGAGCGGTAAACGTCTCTTTTATCAGAGCGGCGACGGCGGCATCAAATGCCGCTCCTTCTATGCCTTCCAGCTTGTTTGCAAAAAGTCTGAAGGACTCTGCGACTGCTGTGTTGAGCACGACGTTGGGCATTGCGATGTTCTGGCTTGAGCCGAGCATTCTGAATTCGAACTTATTACCAGTAAAGGCAAAGGGACTCGTTCTGTTTCTGTCGGTCGCATCTTTGCGAAGATTTGGAACAGAGGGAATTCCGAGATCCATCATCGTCCTTCCGTGCTCTTTGTAGGTAGTGCCGTCTATTATAGACTGTATCAGCGCTTCAAGGTCCTCTCCCACAAACATAGAGACGATAGCGGGAGGTGCCTCATTTGCGCCCAAACGGTGGTCGTTTCCTGCATATCCGACAGACATTCTGAGAAGATCCTGATAGTCGTCTACAGCCTTTACTACAGCAGCAAGAATGAGCAGGAATTTTGCGTTTTCGTGAGGTGTTTTGCCGGGGTCGAGCAGATTTTTTCCTGTATCGGTCGAAAGCGACCAGTTGTTGTGCTTTCCGCTTCCGTTTACCCCGTCAAACGGCTTTTCGTGAAGCAAACAGGTAAGTCCGTGTTTTTCGGCTACCTTTTTCATGTATTCCATAGTCAGCAGATTCTGATCTACAGCCATGTTCGTCGTGCTGAATATGGGTGCAAGCTCGTGCTGTGCGGGAGCAGCCTCGTTATGCTTTGTTTTAGAGTTGATGCCGAGCTTCCACAGCTCACAGTCAAGCTCTGACATATATTTCGCTATTCTTGTGCTGAGCGGACCAAAGTAATGATCCTCCATTTCCTGCCCTTTGGGAGCGGGAGCACCGAAAAGCGTTCTTCCGGTATACTTAAGGTCCTTTCTCTTCTCATACATCGCTTTGTCAACGATAAAGTATTCCTGCTCGGCGCCTACGGTCGGGCATACTCTTGTAGTCTCGGTATCCCCGAAAAGTCTGAGAATACGCAGAGCCTGTGTGTTTATCGTTTCCATGGAGCGAAGCAGCGGAGTTTTAGTGTCGAGCGCCTCGCCCGTATATGAGCAGAAAGCTGTCGGAATGTAAAGCGAGCCGTCCTTTACAAAAGCGTATGAAGCGGGGTCCCACGCAGTATATCCTCTTGCTTCGAACGTGGCTCTCAGCCCTCCCGACGGAAAGGATGATGCGTCCGATTCTCCCTTGATCAGCTCTTTGCCGGAAAACTCCATTATTACTCTGCAATCGCCTACGGGAGAGATAAAGGAATCGTGTTTTTCGGCAGTTACGCCTGTCAGAGGCTGGAACCAATGCGTGTAGTGCGTTGCTCCTTTTTCTATTGCCCATTCTTTCATAGCGGTGGCAACATAGCCTGCGATAGACGGGTCGATAGCTCTTCCTTTCGCTATCGTTTTTGTAAGTGATTTATATACATCTTTCGGCAGTCTTTCACGCATTACGTCATCATTGAATACTGCGCTTCCGAAGGTCTCGGGTACACTTGCCATAAAGAACACTTCCTTTCGTTAAAATGAGTTTTGTAAGCTCGCAAATTCGGCGTGCTTGCAAACTTTGTCATAATACACCATTATAAAATATGTTTTTATTTTACTATCAGCTTTGTATTTTGTCAATCATTTTTTGATTTTTAGCGATAAAATCGACCGTATACAGCAAAACAATAGTGGAAAATGTACCGTAAAATGTAATGTGTGCACATAATAATTAATTAAAAAGAAGAAAAAATTAAAAAATAGTGTAACCTTTTGCTGTGTTTTGGAATTAACCTCATGTATGAAAAAAAGTGTTACCTTTCGGTGCCGCAAAAAATAAAAATTCGGAGGCTATTTTAATGGCAAATTATGTTATACTGACAGACTCATCGTGCGATTTCACGCCAGAGCTTGTACAGCAGACCGGTGTAAAGGTCCTTGCTCTTTCCTTTCTTCTTGACGGCAAATCCTACAAGAATACTCCCGATGGAAGCGATATCCCCTTTGACGTGTTTTATTCAATGCTCAGAAACAAAAAGGACGTAAAGACCTCTGCCGTAAATCAGGAGGCTTTCCGTGTGTTCATGAAAACAGAGCTTGATGCGGGAAATGACATTATATATATCGGTTTTTCGTCCGGTCTTTCCGCTACCTACAGCGCAGGCGCTATTGTTACAAAGGAGCTTGCCGAGGAATATCCCGACAGAAAGGTATATTCGGTCGACTCGCTTTGTGCCTCGCTCGGTCAGGGGTTGCTTGTATATCTTGCGGCAATGAAGAAAAAAGCAGGCGCTACCATTGAAGAGGTGCGTGACTGGTGTGAAAATATAAAGCTCAAGATGTGCCATCAATTTACCGTAGATGACCTGATGTTCTTAAAGCGCGGCGGAAGAGTAAGTGCTGTGACAGCCGTTGCGGGAACTATGCTCAACATCAAGCCTGTGCTTCATGTTGATAACGAAGGACACCTTATAAACATAGCAAAGGCGAGAGGAAGAAAGGCAGCTATCCACGCTCTCTTTGACAAGATGAAGGCGACCTATACGGGAGAGGACAGAACGGTATTCATTTCTCACGGCGACTGCCTTGACGATGCAAAATATCTCGCGGCGCTTATAAAGAGCGAATACGGAATAGAATCTGTGATAGGCTATGTCGGACCTGTTATCGGTGCACATTCGGGTCCCGGAACCTTGGCGCTTTTCTATATAGGCAGCGAGAGGTAACTTAGCAAATGAAAACTATTGACGGAAAAATGTATACAAGCATGGTCGTATCCGGTGCGAACCTGCTTGAAATAGAAAAAGAAAGAATAAACGCTCTCAACGTTTTCCCCGTGCCGGACGGAGACACAGGCTCGAATATGTCTATGACTATAGGAGCTGTAAGAGAAAAAGCGGGCGGACTTGACAGCTCTATTGATGCGTGTGCTACAGCTATTGCAAAGATGATGCTTATGGCAGCGAGAGGAAACTCGGGTGTTATACTTTCCCTTTTCTTTAAGGGAATGGCAAAGGGCTTTGAGGGTGTAAAGTCGGCTGACTCTGAGACTGTGGCAGATGCCTTTATGAAAGGCGTTGAGTCTGCTTACGGAGCTGTAATGAATCCGACCGAAGGTACTATCCTCACGGTCATGCGTGTGTGTGCAGAGGAAGGCAAGGAGAAGGCAAGGGAAGAGTACAAGGACGATCCTGCGGGACTTCTCATTTATATGATGCAGGTAGCCGTCGAAACGCTCAAAAAGACCCGTGATATGCTCCCCGCACTTCAGAGTGCGAATGTTGTCGATGCAGGTGGGAGCGGCTTTGTTTGCATACTCAAGGGTATGAATGAGGCGCTTGGAGGTCATGCTGTCGAGTACAGCGGTACTGTCTCCGATAGCGGAGAGGCGAGCGGTGCGGCTATGTTTGAGGACATAGACACCGAATCCATAAAGTTTACCTACTGCACGGAGTTTATCGTCGAAAAGTCCGAATGCTGTGACGAGGCGATGAGCCAAAAACTGAAAAGCTATCTTCCCGAGATCGGTGACAGCATAGTTTTTGCAGAGGATGACACTATTATAAAAGTGCACGTTCACACAAACGTGCCGGGTGAGGTTCTCACCCATGCTCTCGGTTGCGGCTCTCTTGTTACCACAAAGATCGAGAACATGAAAAAACAGCACACCAGCCTTGTAAATGTGGCTGAAGCAAAAAAGGCAAAGCCGAGAGTGAAATACGGCTTTATGGCTGTTGCAAACGGCCACGGTATCTGTGATACGTTTCTCAATCTTGGGGTAAATGAGATAGTTTCGGGCGGTCAGACGATGAACCCGAGCATCGAGAGCATCGTCAGCAGCATTGAGAAAATAGATGCCGAAAACGTGTTTGTTTTCCCGAACAACTCAAATGTAAAGCTTGCGGCTCAGATGGCTGCAAATAGCATTGAGGACAAAAACGTCGTTGTCATTCCTACAAAGAATTTCCCTCAGGGTGTCGCGTGCCTTCTCAATTTCTCGGAAGAGGCAGAGGTAGAGGAAAATACCGAGGCTATGTGTGCGGCAATAGATACGGTCACTACCATATCTATCACATATGCTGTTCATGACTCGGACATCAACGATCTCGGAATAAAGAAGGGGCAAATGCTGGGACTTCTCAACGGTGAGGTCGTTTGCGCAAAGGATACAAGTGTTGCGCTCATCGATCATTTTGCGCCGCAGATCTCGGATGCTTCTTATATTACTCTTTACAGAGGAAAGGATGCGGACAGCCGCAGTGCCGCTGCAATTCTTGAAAAGATAAAAAACTATGCGCCTGATGCGGATATCGTAGAGATAGACGGCGATCAGGATGTATACAGCTACATTATCTCCTGCGAATAAAAATTATCTGCCGCAGATGTCAAGTGTCGAATGCGACGTATGGCATTTACGGCAGAGTTTTTTCTTATATGCACTTGCTTTTTTTGTGCATTTCGGTATAATGTTGCAGTAAATGAAATTTAACGGAGAAATTAAATGAGTATAAAAGCAATTTTGTTTGACCTTGACGGAACATTGCTTCCGCTTCATCAAGGAGAGTTTTTAAAGGCATATTTCAAGTCGCTTGTAACTGCGCTCATGCCTCTTGGAAATACACCGAAGGAGCTGGAGGCGGCTATTTGGGCGGGAACTGAAGCGATGATGAAAAACGTCGGAGAAAAGACGAACGAAGAGGTCTTTTTTGATTGCTTTGCAAAGGTGTGCCGCACGGATATTGAGCTATTCAAGGAGCTTGCGGAGAATTTTTATAAAACCGAGTACAAAAAGCTTGCTAAGCTCACATCGCCCTCAGAGCTTGCAAAAAAAGCGGTAGAATATGCATCTTTGGGCGGCAGAGCGGTGGTTCTTGCCACAAATCCGCTCTTTCCGCAGATCGCACAGTATGAGCGCATGAGCTGGGCGGGACTGTCTGCTGAGGATTTTGCATTTGTTACCGTATATGAAAATGAATGCAGGGCAAAGCCAAATCCCCAATACTATCTGTCAATATGCGACCGACTGGGGCTTGAGCCCGAGGAATGTCTCATGATTGGAAATGATGAGCGTGAGGATATGTATGCTGCGTCTGCTGCAGGGCTTTGCTGTTATCTTGTCGAGGACTGCGTAATAACGTCAGCCGAGCATCCGTGGCAGGGCGAGCGTGGGAGCTTTGCCGAGCTTGTAGAAAAGCTCAGAAATTTGTAAGGGCAAACGGGAGGCTTTGTTTGTGCAAGCCTCATAAGGAAGTTGCTTACATACAAACGAAAAGTGTTTTTTAAAGAAAAGATCGGAGATAGGGAAAATACTACGATAATTATTCCGATGGAAAGGCACAGAAAAGCAGGCGGAGAATTGTGTCCGTATTATATACATATGTCGCTGAGCATCCCACTCAATGATGCGAGCCCAAAAGTCAGACACTTTTGGGCTCGCATCACAACGGTGGGATATTTTTATCGCATAGGAAATTGCATGGCTTCTCACTGCCGTTTTACAGTGCTTCTGAAATAATAAACAACGGCAGGCAAGAGAAAGGGACGTGCACTATCCGCTTTTTAACCTTTATTTTTCAGTGAATTCATACCGATACAAGCAATACCTATGCCAAGCATAATAAATCCTGATTTCGTGTCAAGCTCTCCAAGCAGGCTTGTAACAATTACTGCTACACCCATAGCAACGGGGACGGCTTTAAGAATTATATTGACGAGATAACCTGCACCTTTATGTCCCGAAGCCGGAACCGACTTTGCATTCATAAGCTCTTCAACCGAAACTCCGAGAATCTCTGCAAGTTTTGGAATAGTCTGCGTATCGGGGCAGGCAATATCTCGTTCCCACTTTGAGACTGCCTTATCGGTGATGTTGAGCATATCCGCAAGCTCCCTTTGTGTCATGTTTTTTTCTCTGCGGAGTGTACTGATGATTTCTCCCATAGATTTGTTTGCCATAATTGTTTTCTCCTTTTTAGATTTGGTTGTATTAAGTATAATACCTCGCCCCTAAGGAGTAAACCGAAGGGAGGTAGAGTTTACTAAACCGAAGGTTTACTTTGATTTATTACCTATTCACATCTTTTTTCCTGCGCCTATGCCTGCAATAACCATAAGCAAAGCAAGTGCTGCCGCAACAAGCACTTCGTTTTCTGTAAAAGATAGCATTACTAAAGGAACCACGGAGGAAATACACAAGCACGTTGCGATGATGTTATATGCAATATAAGTTGGTCTGAATGCGTTTTTCTTTTCTGTTACCAACCCTTTCACTCCATATTCAAGTTCAAAAGGGATATTCTTATCAAGGAAAGCATAGGGTTGATTCTTGAAACCGCAATAAATGTAGATCGGAACGGCACAAAGAATAAGGGCAAAGAGAACCGTTAACCCCACCGAGCCTGCCGTAGTTTCTGTTATAATCGGGTTTGGCAACTCCGATAAGATGCTTAATACCATAATTGTAATTGGGGAAAGAATACACAAGAACGTAGCAAGAGCGATGCGCCAAGATGCTTTCTTCCTTTGCTCAATATATGCATTTGCTTCTTCTATCGAAATCCTTTTTACTGTTGTATCCGAAGAAGTATCGCCGGTTAATTCTTCATCTTCAATTTCGTCCTTCAAAAGATAGTCGGTAGTAACGCCAAACAATACAGATAGCTGTAATATCTTTTCCAAATCGGGAATGGTTTGTGCGCCTTCCCACTTTGAAACAGCTTGCCGAGAAACATTCATTTTGTCAGCAAGGTCCTCTTGCGACCAACCGTTCTTTTTGCGTAATCTAATAATCTTATCTGCTAAAATCATAAAAACACCTCTTTTGATAACTCATAAGCTCGTAACTCTTATTGTACCTTTAGTATACTTCAAAGCACATTTACACACCACCACCCGAGAGCTTTCAATGTGTCAACCGACGGTTGCCTTTAGCTTGAAATAGTAGTTGCGACCTCGCTCAACGCTGAACGAGGTCTATTTTTACTGTATGTAGAATTTGAAAATCTCCTTTGCCCAACCGAGCCAAGACGGCACGTTGGAATCCAGCCATTCCACAACCTTCGGTATATCTGCTGTTGTCTGATCTCCGATGTGGCTGTAAACACTTCCGTCTGCCACAGTTTGACCGATCGCAATCAAAGCGTGTGCGTGATCACCAACGGCGACATATTTACCTATAGCAAGTGCTCCCGATGAGAAGCATCCGACTGAAAGCGCACCAAAGGAAACTATACCTACGCTGATTGCTCCTGCTGCAAACAAGCCAAGTGCAATAGAACCTATAGACATAAGACCAAGAGCAAGTGTGCCAAGGGAGAGAAGTCCGATGGAAAGCAAACCGATAGATATAATACCAAAGGAAAGCAATCCAAGGGATACCACGCCTTTTGCTCTAAGACCGATTGCAAATACTCCTTTTGCTTTTAACCCAATAGCAAAGAAGCCATGAGCATCACGTCCTATGTGGTATAGCGGCATACCGCACACGATTTTCTCGCTTTTGCGTTCTTTGCATTGTTTTTTTATTGCGGTATGAATCTGTTCGAGAACCGGTATTGTTTCATCGGTTTTGATGCCGCTTTTTTCGGTGATATCCTCATTAAGAAGATAATCCATTGAGCATTCAAACAGTTTTCCTATTTTTATCAGCTTATCCGTTTCGGGATATGCGATATCAGACTCCCATTTGCTGACCGACTGACGGGACACGCCAAGAATGTCGGCAAGCTGTTCCTGCGTGTAATTGTATTCTTTTCTTAATTTAGATAGTTTTTCGCCAAGTGTCATGATCTTTGCTCCTTTATGTTTTCTAACGCTGCGTTACTTTCATTGTAGTACACCCAGCCAAAACATACCACCAATTCGTCGTTTCTAAATGTAAACTTTGGGTTGCATCGACAAAAATACATTCCATACTTTCCAAAACATTCTCAAGCTTAGGACTCATAAGCACATCTTGTGAATTTACGGTTTCCCATTTTTGCAACGGCTGATCGTGATACCTCCGTCTTTTCTGCAAGCTGTTCTTGAGAGAGTCCCGCATTGACTTCTTGCTTCTCTAATATTTTCGCCTAATGTCATTTTCATTACCTCCGGTAGCTTATTTCATTTTCATTTTACGGAGAGGTGCGTTTTTAATCAATAAACTACCTGTGACAGCGTTGTTACTATGCGTGACAACAGCACTATTATATCACTAAAATGTAACTTTTTCTACACTTTAACGCAGAAAAGCGGCGGCAGGGGTCTCTCCCTGCCGCCGCCCAAACCGGGTGTGGGTCAAATTTGCGTTTGCGTGGCTCTGTTATGTCCCTATCCTTTCGGCTTGCTTTTGAATATCAGCGAGGCGAGAAAGGCAAATATCATTGCTGCGGCGGTGCCCGCAGATGCGGCGGTAAGCGCTCCCGAAAAAATTCCGAGGATGCCGTGAGCATCTACCGCTTCCTTTACTCCCTGCGATATCAGATAGCCAAAGCCGGTGAGAGGGACTGTTGCGCCTCTTCCGGCAAACTTGATGATAGGCTCATAAAGCCCTACAGCACCGAGAAATACGCCTGCAACCACATAAAGCACAAGAATTCTTGCAGGTGTCATTGCCGTTTTGTCTATCAGTATCTGAGCGATCACGCAAAAGCCGCCGCCCACAACGAATGCCCATACAAAATCAAGTATCGTGTCCATGTTTTTGTTTTCCTTTTGTTTTTATTTTAAAATACGAGCCTTATCTCTCCTTGTACCCGAGGGTATTCAGGGTGAGCATATTTTGAGCAGATGAGATATCCCGAGTATAGATTGACCTTGCTGGATACTTGCGGGATTCATCAGAGCACCTGTAGGCATGAGCAATATCTTTTTCAGTTCCCCCCGCTCAAGCTTTTTTAAAATATGAGCACCGAATACTATGCCTGAGCATCCGCATCCGCTTCCGCCGCTGTGCACGTCCTGCTCGTCCTTGTAGTAGATTATTTTACCACAGTCGTCATGAACGTTTTTTATGTCCAGTCCGTTTTTATGAGTCAAGGTGTGCAGTATGTCGCTGCCCTCATACCCAAGGTCCCCTGTGAGTATCAGGTCATATTCATCGGGTGACTCTCCGCTCTCGCCGAAATAGCGAATGAGAGTATCCGCCGCCGCCGGAGCCATGGCGGCTCCCATGTTGTTTGCGTCTTTTATTCCGCCGTCAACTGCAATACCCGTAAGCGCCGACTCGATATGCGGGTATGACGCTCCGCCTTCTGTGCTCAGAATGTGAGCGGCGGCGCCTGTTACCGTCCATTGCGCTGTGGGCGGACGCTGACCTCCGTATTCGAGAGGGAAGCGAAACTGACGCTCCGCCGAGCAGTTGTGAGACGAGCAGGATGCGGCGCAGGTCTTTGCGTGTCCCGAGTCGAGCATTATCGAGGCGAGAAGCATACCTTCACCGAGCGTCGAGCAAGCGCCGAATATTCCGAAAAACGGAAGCTCAAAGCTGACAAGCCCAAAGCATGAGCCGACACACTGGTTGAGCAAGTCGCCTGCGTACAGCGCATCTATCTGCTGTGGCTGCTTGCCCGATTTTTTTATAGCGGCATCGAGCGCAAGCCTTTGCATTTCGCTCTCAGCCTTTTCCCATGTGTCGGAGCCGAACCTGTCGGTCATGTCCGAGCAGTCAAATATATTGCCGAGCGGTCCCTCACATTCTTTCTTTCCTGCCGCTGTTCCCGATGCTATAATGTTTATTCTGTTTTTAAAATGTAATATGCCCATATCCGCCTCCTTTTTTCTTTCATTTGGTAGTATGCGCAAAAAAGAAAAAAATATCCGAGCTCGGCGAAACTGCGCACCAATAAAAAATAACGGTGGCAAAAGCCGCCGTTATTTTTTATTCATAGCATAGGAAATTGAGTAATTACGCCCCGCCGTTTGGTTGAGATAAAGAAAATCCAAAGATACAATAGGCGGTAGGATGGGTGCGGGCACTACCCGCTTTTTTATAGCAAATTGCGTTCTATTTGTCGGATAAGAGCTCGTCTGTCCAATATGCGTTTGTATCGGCACGCTCGTTCTTTTTATCAAAGACGGTAAAACGGACATAGGTGCAGTCCTCGTACACGGGGAAGGATGCTTTTGTAAGTGAGCGTCCCTTCTCTCTGTGGACAGAAACGCTTCTTCTGCAGTTGGTGTGCATTATTATGCTCTCGCATGGTGAGGTTTGAATATGTATCTCACCGTTTTCAAGATACAGTTCTTTTATCTCAGGGCCTGTGGATGCGTAAAAATGCCCTTTTAGGAGTGCGTCGGTGACGGCTGTATACTCAAGCTTTTCTGCCCGTATCATAGTCCATGCACCGAAGGAATCGCACCTGCGGTGGTCAAAAGCTCTGCCGTTGTGATTATCGTCCGCACCTATGCAGTAAATACGCTCGCCTCCGCGAAGGATATCGTCGTATACACGGGGATTTATGTCCTCATGTCCTCCGACTCTTGACAGATAGTTATACATCTCCATTGCGTGCATACCGTGAAAGTTTATATAATCACTGTAGTTTTCGAGTGACCAGGTCGGGTGGTTATATGTGATGAAAAAGCCCATTTCTCTGCCTTTTGACATCATGTCGCATATACATTCGGACGTGTGATCCCGCTCGTAATCGGGTACGCTCTCGTCTCTTTTTACTTTGTCACGATATTCTGTCATGTTGCCGAAAACGTATTTTTCACTGTGGTAAAAAGGTGTGGTGACATTTTCGGGGTCAAGTGCGATGAAGCACATATGGCAGGTCTTTCTGTGCATCCTGTCTATACCGGGCTCGGGAGAGTCAAGCTCACAGCCGTTGAGCGCAACGAAATTTTCGTCGGTAAGCTCCTTGTGGTGAGGCACGAGCAAACAATGGTCTGTGTAAGCAACGATACTGTAGCCTCTTTCCATGTACGCCTGCTTTATTTGGGCGGGGGTGAGCTTTCCGTCCGAGTATGTAGTGTGGCAGTGTAGGTTTGCCTTGTAGAATTTACCGTCTTTCGGAAGCAGATACTTTCTCATTTTTTATTATCCTTGTCGTTTTTTGTTGTTTTTTGTGCATATCTATTTTACAGCGTAAAATAAACGTTTGTCAAGAGCAGAAGACATCCGTATCCAATGCTTCATCTATCGGCACTGTTACAACAGATAAATTCTTCAACCTTTGATCATTTGTCACTTATGTACCCTCCCGCTTTTCTGTATTTCAGAGGATTTTGCTTATATTTGTTTTTAAACATCTCACGAAAATGACTTTCGTTTTCGTAACCGACCTGTTTTATTATCTCACCGACAGAGATATCACTGTCCAACAGCAGTCTTGCCGCAAGGTCGAGTCTTTTTTCCTGAATATGCTTTTTAAAGCTTTTTCCCGTGATGTTTTTGACAAGCACGCCCGTGTATATGGAAGTGTATCCGAGCTCCTTTGCAAAGTCATCAAGACAAGCATTTATTGCATTTTCATCAACATATTTTTTGAGCTTTTCCTTTATGATTTCCGCCTTTTTATCGGTCGGCCTTGTTTTCAAGCTCGTCAATGCTTGCAAAACTTCATGCTTTTCGGGGATGGATGGCTCAGCCCCTCGTCGGGAAACGGCAAGCGCTGAAGCACAGGATGCGACTCTCAGAATGTTTTTTAGGTCCTCTCCCTGTGAAATTCCCGCAACAAAATAGCCAGTAAAGGTATCTCCTGCGGCCGTGGTGTCAACTGCAACCGTTTCAAATATCGGGTGGTACAGACTTTGGTTTTTGTCTCGGTAGATACAACCGTTTTTTCCGAGCGTCAGCATTATACAAAGCTTGGGATAGCGGCTGATAAGATGCTCCAGACATTTTTCGGGTCGGTCATATCTCGAGATGCTTTTTGCCTCTACCTCGTTTAAAATAATATAGGAAAGCTTGTTGAGATCAAGGGTATGTATTATACCGTTCATCGGGGAGGGATTGAGTATAATGCACATTCCTTTTTTGTATGCCTGCTCGATTATATATTTCAGACAGTTTATCTCGTTTTGCAGAAGGATAATGTCGCCTTCCCCGAAATTTTGCAGGGTGTTATCAATATGCTCTTTTGAGACTGTCTCATTTGAGCCGGGATAGATAAAAATGGAGTTCTCACCGTCACGGTTTACCTGAATTACGGCGTGACCATTCTTACCGTCTGTTTTTTTCAAATAAGAAATATTTACACCGTTGCGCTCCAAGATCTTTGAGAGAAATTCTCCGTCTTTTCCGATGCATCCGGCATGATAGACCTTTACACCGGCTCTTGAGAGCGCAATAGACTGATTTAAACCTTTTCCGCCCGGAAAAACCTCAAAATTGCTCGAGGTTTCGGTTTCTCCTATGCCTACGATATGGTCAAGGGTATACACATAATCAATATTAGCCGATCCGAAATTTAAGATCTTCATTATTTCACCCCCAATTCCATTTTAACATCAAAAACAAAGCAAAACAAGTTCCTTATAAATTAAAATACAGACGAAACTTGTTATGTTTTAAACAAGTCCGCAATAAAATATACCACCCCGTACAGAGCACCTGCAAGCGTTCCGTAGAGAAGCACGGGACCCGCAACCGTAAATATTTTTGCACCGACACCGAGAATATAGCCTTCTGCTTTCGTATCTATGGCGGGTGAGACGACCGAATTTGAAAAGCCTGTGATAGGGACGAGCGTTCCTGCTCCTGCGACCTTTGCGATGTTGTCAAAAACACCGATACCCGTCAGAAGTGCCGCAATAAAAACGAGAGTTATCGACACATATGCTCCCGAGTCTTTTTCGGGCAGCAGCATTATTTCATAGTAGAGCTTGTACAGCGCCTCTCCCAAAGCACAAATAAGCCCTCCGCTGATAAAAGCGTTGATGCAGTTTTTGAGTATGGGGGATTTTTTTGCGTGCGATTTTACGAATTTTGCATACGATTTCTTGTCAAGATCCATGATTTATCTCCTTGATCGAGTAGGATTTTTCAAGAAATATTTTGCGCCGGTTTGGGAGATTTATGCGCTGTGATGACTTTAAATTTCTCCACAGATATGATCCAGAGCCTGCTTGGAGCATGACAGAGCCGCAAAGCACACGGTCTTTCCTTTTTTTATGATCTCTGCGGAGTCGGCGGCAAGACTGTCCGCATCGTTTTCAAAATCCGTCTTTGACAGTCTGTTCCTTCGCTCTTCAAACAGCTCATAGACTGATTGTGCGCATGAATATGTACGGCATCTGACTATCCACAGCTCGCACACCTCTATGCTCGAAGCGCAGAAAAAGGAATATTCCTGACACCCCGACATTTGCGGCGGATATTCGTTTCCGTCTCCGAGAAGTGCGGCAATAAGTCCTTGGTCGATATGCTCCGCCTCTCCCGGTTCCGCATTTGAATCGTAAACGCTCACATTTGTCAGATACTGTGAGAACTGCTGTTTTGCCCCGCACAAAATTTCATAAGTGCTTTTCTCACTCTTTTTGCAAGAGCACAGAACAAATGACAGAACAAGAGCCGCAGACAGCAGAAGTGCATATATTTTGCAGATGTGCTTGCTCATTTTACCCTCCGAAAAACAATATGTGTTGAGTATAAGACCATTATATCATTTTGCACGCAAAAAAATAACAATCCGACACGGGCTACCCGTGGGTTTTTCGCACTGGTAGTGTGTCGGACATTTTTGTTCTATCTGATTTTGCTTTTTTTCTGCTTATTTTCGGAGCGCCACAGATATATCAGCATACCGGTACCGATGAGTGTTACCACTATTCCCGTAAGAGCACCGTAAATACCGTCGTAAACATACGCATCCTCACGGTTGCAAAGAGACAGTATGGCGCTTTGCGTGATGACAAGCGACATGAGCGCATCGGTGAGGTTGGTCATTTTAACGGAGAACATCACGTTGTCTCTGTCATGGCGGAATTTTGCTACTCCGTAAATGCTCAGGGCGAGTTTTACAAATGTACAGACGGCAAGTATAAAAATGCTCCAAACACCGAACAAAAGCGCCTTTTCGCTTCTGTAGGTGTACATACCGGAGAGAGTAAATATCACACCCAGCAGTATTATGGCGGCGGCATTGAGAGCCCGTGTGGTTTTTGTCGAGCCTTGTGAGCCTTTTGTTCCCGAAATGCGGATACACAAAAGCTGCAGCAGCTTTGCCGCACATAGAACGATACTGTAAATTCCGTTTATGATTACTGTTATTGAGGCGCTGAGTATGCCTGTAAAAAGCTTTAGCAGTCCTGTTATGAGGTTCATCAGAAATGAAAGCTGAAGAAAGCTTTCAGCCTCGGGGAGTATTTGTTTTGCTTTTGGAATAATGTCTTTATACCGCAAAAGAATTTGCCTTTCATATAAACAACCGTTTTTCAAGTGATTCTCTCATCGGCTTGCATATAGTGATGACGAGAATAGCGGTGCCAATGATAAAGCAGGCGACAGCAGGGTAGAGCGACCACAAAAGATAGCTGCGTATGCCAAAGGTAATGTTTGTAAAAAACTCAATGAGCATACACGAGCCGCCGAGCGAGTAGCAAAGACCGCTGTAGATATAGAGCTTTCCTCTGCGAAGATACCGAAAGCATACCGTTGCCGCCGTGCTTATCACGCAAAAAATGCCGCATACGGGAAAGGCAAAGCTCAAAAACCAACCGCCGTCAAAGAATAGGTCGATATACAAAAGATATGCCGCCGACAGAGCAAAATCCATCGGTACAAATATCACGGGGTTTGGATTTTTAAACCAAAGCGGAAGCACGCACAAGGCATATGCGAGCACAATGCCTGCGCACGCAATACCCGACCAGCTGATGCTGTTGTTTATTCTCAGGTCGATGAGCAAAAGCAGTATTATCGGCAAAACGTAAAGCATGCTCAGTATAAACACTATGCCTTTTTTACTGATGCTTTCTTTTTTTTCGGATACAGCGGGGTATGGGGGAGGCGTGTGTCTTACAATAAGCTCGGGGTGATATACCTTTGTGCCGCACAATGGACAGGACCTTTCGCTGTCGCAGAGCTTGACACCGCATTTTATACAGTACATATTTTAGCCTTTCTTTCAGTTTTTATTCTCAAGCTCAAGCGAGCCGTTGTTACTCTCGACGCATATCTCCAGTCCCGCATCTCTGAGCACCTCGAAAAACTCACGCTCGAGCAACGGGTCGATGCATTTTCTGACAAAGTTCATATACAGAGTTCCGTTGTAAGAGAGCATTCCGCAGTTGAAGGTCGTTGTTGCCTGAGTTCCGAGGATAAAGTCCATTCTTTTGACAAAGCTGCGCATTTCATCGGGCATTTCGATATTTCCGAGATTTGAGAGTGTAAGGCAGGACTTTCTTTCACCTACGATGTTGTATACTGTCTTCATGGCGAAGTTTTTCAAAAACAGCGGAAGCACCTTTACAATGACCGAGCGTTCGCTGTTAACATTTGTGGTGATGCGTGAGAGCATTTCCTTTTTTGTGATGAGCATTTTCATCTGATGATGGACGCTTTGGCATATCTCGTCAAGCTCCCATTCTCCGAGCCGCTGATTTATCTCAGGTGTGACATAAAGGGCGAAGTTTCGCACCGACTTTGATGAAAAAAACGGGCGCAGATTTACGGGGATGAGAACCTTTACGGGCTTGTATTTTTTCGGGCTTTTGACGCGGCTTGCCTGAATATTGCATATCGCTTTCATAAGTGCGCCGCATATAAATGCTGTCAGCGTAACGCCAAGCTCCTTTGCTTTTTTTACAACAGCGGCACAATCGGCCATCATGGTTATGTTGTAGGAAAAGTCACTATGACTGTCTTTGCCGGGAAGCTTGTATGCGGTGCTCTCGGCACGGCTTTTTGACACGTCCGAGGTGTTTTTGAGAAAGCTGTCCTCCAGCTCCTCCTCTCTCGGCATCTGGAGCCTGTCAAGAATTCCGTGCTCGCACGGAACGCTCACTCCGTGTTTTTGGAGGATGTATTCGGCGAGCAGCGATTTTAAAAACATCATGCCGCCTGTGCCGTCTGTCAGCGCATGAAAATATTCGACTGCTACTCTGCTTTTGTAAACTATGACACGCATAGCACAGTCTTTTATCTGCTTGTGGCTCATGCGTGCGATAGGCGAGCATTTTTCGTCTGCTATCTCGGGGGCTGACGGCATTTCCTCAAGATAATACCAAAACGCACCTCTGCGAAGACGCACGGCAACAGAAGGAAATCTTCTCGCAGTAACATCAAGGGCTGACTGCATTACCGTTTTGTCGATATCCTCGTACAGGGTAGCGCTGAGGCGGAAGACGTTGGACCAGTTTCGGCGGCGTGCGGCGGGGTATATCTTTGCCGCATTGTCAAGACGCATCCAGCGCAGCTTTCTTTCATACGGCAGAATTTTGCGGAGGAAGGTATTGATATTTGTAAAGTCGCTTTTATTTTCTTTGAGACAGAACAGAACATATCCGTGCCACATTCCGTCTTTTATATATAAAGAGGAGTCACACCCCGACTCGAGCAGCTTTTTATGCAGCTCTGTCGAGTCGCCGAGCATTATCTCGTCCCCGCCCGCAAATATCAGTGACGGCGGCATTCCGCAAAGGTCACCGAAAAGAGGAGATACGAGAGGGTTCGTTCTGTCGGTGGTGTAGCAGTCGGCAAAATACGACAGCTTCTCCTTCGTCATTGAAGGGTCGTTGTTTTTGTTTTCGGTATAGGAGTCGGAGCTTGCGGTAAGGTCGGTCCAAGGGGATATGGCAATAAGACCGCACGGACGGGGGAGATTTTGCGCTTTGAGCATCATGCACAGCGAATATATCATACCTCCGCCTGCACTTTCCCCGCACAGCACTATTCTGTCCGCACGTATTCCCTCCGAGAGCATATATTTGTATGCTTCGAGTGCGTCCTCAAGCGCTGAGGGGTAAGGGTGCTCGGGTGCGAGTCTGTACGCAATGCAAAAGACCTTCATCCCCGTCTCTGCGGCAAGAACAGAGCCAAAGCCCAGCGAATATTCGAGACTTCCGCAGGTGTAGCCGCCGCCGTGAAGATAAAGTATCGCACCGTCACGGGTCCGGTCATTCGGAGTTACCCATGCCGCTTTGAAATTTGAAAAGTTTTTAAATGAAAGCGTTATCTCCTTGCGACGTGTATACCGCATAAGCTCCCCGAGCTTGTCCTGGGCTTTCCTCGATGTTTCAAGAGAAACTCCCAAAAACAGTGGGCGAAGCGCTCCCATCTGCTTTTTTATAAATTTACCGCTTACTGCCATGTTTCTACCTTTAAAAAGAATATATTTTCCTATTATAATATTCTACATTATTTTTAGTGTGCTGTCAATTAAAATTATAAACAATTCAAAAAGGCTATTGACAGACATGGGGAGTGATGCTATAGTATAAGTGTACTAATACAAGTAGTACACTTATGCAAAAGGAGAGAGATAATGCTTGTAATTGACAAGTACAGCGCAAAGCCGATATACGAGCAGATAATTGACGGAATAGAAAAAGACATCCTTCTCGGTATATTGAACGAGGGCGATGCTGTGCCGTCGGTGCGTGAGCTGTCTGTCACGCTTGGGATAAATCCAAACACAGTACAAAAAGCATATATTGAGCTTGACAGACGAAGCATCATCATATCCGGCCACGGTGTCGGCAGCTTTGTAAAGAGCGGGGCGCTCGCCGCAATAAAAGAGAGCGAAAGAAAAAAGCTTGAGCATTTGCACCGATTAGCGTCTGAGCTGTACCTTGCGGGAGTCGCAAAGGAGGAGCTTTTCGATGTGATAGACCGAGCGTACAAACAAAAAGAGGAGGACAAAGATGATAAGCGCAAGTAATGTCACGATGCGGTTTGAGGATTTTGAGGCGCTCAAAGACCTCAACTGCAATATACCAAACGGATGTATATACGGTCTTGTCGGCTCGAACGGAGCGGGAAAGTCTACCTTTCTGCGGCTCATTTCGGGAGTTTACAGACCTCAGAGCGGAGAGATAACGATAGACGGCGAGAGCGTATACGAAAACCCCGCAGCCAAAAACAAGATAGTGTACATACCGGACGACCTGTATTTTCTGCCGCAGTCGAACATGAACAAGATGGCGGCGTTTTACAAGGCGATATATCCGCAGTTCAGCTATGAGAGATTTCACAATCTGACCGCTACCTTCAAGCTCGACCCGAAAGCAAATCTCAATACTTTTTCAAAGGGTATGCGCCGTCAGGCGGCGACCATTCTCGGTCTTTCTACTATGCCGCAGTTTTTGTTCTTTGACGAGACATTTGACGGTCTTGACCCCGTCATGCGAAACCTCGTAAAGACTGTCATTTACAATGACGTAATGGAGAGAAATACTACTACGATAATCACATCGCATTCGCTGCGTGAGCTTGAGGACACCTGCGACCAGCTCGCACTTCTTCACAAGGGCGGCATCGTATTTGAGTCTGACATACAAAATCTCAAGACCTCGCTTTTTAAGGTGCAGGTGGCATTTGACTGCGAGTATTCTCAGCAGAAATTTGCGGGAATAGATATGCTCAGCTACTCGCAGAGCGGCTCTGTTGCCAATTTCATTGTCAGAGGGGACAGAGAAGAGGTAAAGGCAAGGCTCAGAGAAATGAATCCGATGCTCATAGATATACTTCCTCTCGGTCTTGAAGAGGTGTTCATATACGAGATGGAAGCGCTCGGATACGCTTTTAAAGATGTTCTTATGTAAGGAGGCAAAAAATGAATAGATCTTTCAATGTTCGCCTCTATCTTGAGGGACTGAAGAAAACAAAGCTTGTCGGAATTGCTGCCGCAATCATCACGGTGGTGCTTTGCTATATAATTCCGATAGTATATATGGTCGAAGAATTTGATACAAATGTGACAGATTATGTGTATGACGTTAAGATATCCGAGTTTGCGATACCTCTGATGATAATATTCGTTTTTGCTCCTTTCTTTGTCAGCAGTATGTTCTCGTACCTTAACAAGAGAAACGAGTCTGACTTTTACCATGCTATACCGTACAAGCGCACGGCGGTATTTAATTCCTTTATGCTGGCGGCATTTACCTGGGTCGCCGCTATCATTGTATGTTCCGTTTTGGTAACTACGGCGCTTTGGAGCGTGGCGCCCGGGGTAAGTTTTGACGTATCGATCCCGCCGCTGTTGATACTCTCGGCTCTGCTGTCATGCTTGCTTTTGATGTGCTTTATGGCTGTGTCGGTCAGCCTGACGGGTACTGCAACATCTAACTTGTTTATATTTGCGCTTCTTGCATGCTTTGTGCGTGTTATCTGTCTCATGTTTACTACCTCGGTTGAGACGACGGCGTGCATTTGGGATTCGGGGGCTGTTTTCGGCGGCTTTACAGAGATCGGTTTTTATATGCCGCTCTCGCATTTTTTCGGAGTTGTTGATGTATATGACACGGCACGTGCATTTGCAAATATACCGCTGTATGTATATACTGCCGTTGTCAGTATCGGACTGTACGTTCTTGCTTGTTGGCTCTATACACGCCGCCGCAGCGAAATGGCAGGGAAGAGCGCCCCGAACAAAATTTTACAGCATGTATACCGCATAGCGTTTACCACTCCGTTTGCTCTTATCATTTTCATGCTTTTGACAGAAGAGGTGCTCACCGGCGATGCCGGTATGGATATCAGCGTTTATATCGTGCTCGTTGTAGTTGTATTGCTCGTATATTATCTCTATGAGCTGACAACGACAAAGTCACCCAAAAATATGCTCAAGGCAACAAAGTACCTTGTCGTATTGCTGCTCGTCGGTCTTACGTATATGGGTGCTGTGGCTGCTGTCAGAAGCACCGTGCTATCAAAGTCACCTGCAGCCGATGAGATAGAGTCTGTGGTACTTAACGTGAATGAAAATGAATACTATGAGAGCGTGGTCGAGTACGATGATCTTGTTTGCCGAAACGTCAAGGTGTACAACGGCGAAGTGAGAGAGTATATCGCACAGGCACTTGACTTCTCTATCGAAAGCGTAAAGGACGGCTCGTACAACACAAGACGCAGATATGACGGCTATTGGGGCGGCGGAGACAATTACACTCAGTATTATTTTGCAACCGTAAAGATAAACATGACAAACGGTCAGAGCATTTCGAGAAAGCTCAAATTTTTGCAGGATGACTATCTGAAAATGCTTGCAGCTGCAAGAAGCTCCGACGAGTACGGTCAGGCATATTTGAAAATACCGCAGCCGGAGAGCATATACAGCATGTCCGTGAATATAACGGGTGATAAGAGTGCTGAGAAGCTATACGAGTGCTTTTACTCAGAGTATTCGGCATTGACAGATGAGCAAAAGCTGCAGGTAAAGATGTCATCAGAGAGCAGCTTCTTATACATGATAGAGTGCTACGGCAGAGAGGATCTTAGCTCATTTTACTTTATTATGAACATCTCGAAAAATACTCCGAAGACGCTTTCAATGCTCTCAAATATGATGGCTGAGGCTGATTCGGGTTCGTATGCCGACTCAGAGAATGTCAGCTACTCAAACAAGCAGGCTGCAGAGAAGATATTCAACACATATCTGAGCGGGGGCGAGGAGTATTTTGACAAATACCGGCAAAACTCCGAAAAACAGCTCAATTTCTCATTGGGTGTGAATGTATACGGCTCGGACGGAGGCATTATCGGTATTTACAATACGGACTACAGCTCTTACAGCTCGAATAAAATAGACTACGATGAGGGGGCGGAGATGATCGAGTTCTTGCTCGAGCACGGCTCTGAGGTGTATGATGAAAACAAGGCTGTTATATATGTGAGCGCATATTACAATGAGGAAAAGTACGAGTATAAAGCAGAGACTGCGTACTACAAGGGATATGAAAGCATCAATGCTGAGATGATATATTATGTAGATGAAAAGCTGATAGAAAACATATCCGACATTCTCACCGACTATGACGAATATGACAAGGTTGAGGATGTTGTCACGGAAAAGATGTACTATTGACGGAAGGACCGAGGATGACAGCGTGTCTGTCATGAGAGGGGTGTCGAAAAATGAACGAGGAAATTTCAGAGTGCAGCCGCACCTATGATATAGGGGAGCTGACGGTCGACACGGAAAGCGAGCAGGTTTGGCGTCGGGGAGACAGGATAAGACTGCCGCATATGGAGTATGAGCTGCTCATGTATCTGATAAGGCACCCCGACAGAGTTTTTACAAAAGAGGAGCTGATACTCGCAATATGGGGTTATGAGTGCCTCGGACAGAGCGCAACGCTGACCGTGCATATCAACAGGCTCAGAAAAAAACTCGAGCCCGATATCAGATGCCCTACGGTTATAGAGACTGTGTGGGGTGTCGGGTATAAGCTGAGCAAAAGCTCGATGTCGCAAAAAACGACAGGATGTGAAAACACGGTATACGGCACAGAACCTATGAGCCGCTTTTAACTTTATAAAACAGCAAAAAGAGCGTTTCCAGAGCTTTTCGGGAAATGCTCTTTTTGCTATTGATGCCAACTGCGCATAATTTATTTTCTGTGCCGAAACTATGATTAAGAGCCGAATGTAGAGAGATTTTTTAGCATAATGTTGTTTTTCCTTGTGTTAATGTTTGGAGTTGTAAAATGCACAAAAAAACATATTGACAAAAAGTTTTTTTGGCGGTATTATGAGGTAAATCGGTGATGTAAGAAAATTTGCCGTGATGATTATAGTTTGCTTTTTTTAGGAGAAAGGTGGTTGTTATGAAAAAGAAATTAAGCTTTTTGCTTGCAGCTCTGATGTTGTCATCCTGCCTTGCAGGCTGCGCAAACGGCTCAGGCACGGACACGGATACCAACACGGCGCAAAATTCCGCATCCGAATCGGTGAGCGACCAAGAGCTTCCGGATATTCCGAGCGGAGTTACCTACAACGGATACGAGTTTACTACGCTTGTCAGCGGAACGCTTAAATACAGCGATTTTGACTTTGAACAAAATGACGGCTCGTATGAGACGGTAAATGCTGCAATAGAAAAAAGAAATGCACAAATAGAGCAAAAGTATGATATCAAATTCAACAATGTGACGGAGTTCGGCACTTAGTTCGGAAACGGTCCCGGATATACAAAGATAAGCACCGACTACGCCTCCAACGACTGTCAGTACGATCTGTGTATGGTTGGAACATACGATGCGGCACAGCTTGCTCTCGGACTGTACCTTCAGGATCTGAACAGCACGCCGTATATCGACCTTGAAAAATCATGGTGGGATCAAAAGGCAAACGAGGATCTTTCCATAAACGGTGTTGTATTCTATACAACAGGAGATATCAGCTTTGTCGACAATATCTGCACGCATATGATAATGTTCAACAAGGGCCTTATGAGTGAGCTTTCGCTTCAGTCTCCGTATGAGCTGGTCAAAAATGACAGCTGGGATTTTGATACCTTTGAGCAATATATAAAGAAAGCCTCCAAGGACCTCGACGGAAATGACACAAAGGATGAAAATGACCGCTACGGACTGCTTACATGGAACGACGTTATCCATCAGGCGCTTCATTCCTCAAGGCAGAGAGTCGCTACGATAAACTCAAACGGATATATGGGGTTGACTGTATACAATGATGTTACGGTAAATCTCATGCAGTCGTATACCGAGCTTTTCTATGACAACACAAATACCTTTAACTATTCGCTGAGGGTGTCGTCGCAGAGCAACTGGGACGCTGTGAGAAAGGCGATGTTTGACAACGGACAGGCGTTGTTCTACACGACGCTGTTTACCACAGTACCAAAGCACCGTGACTCTTCTACTGATTTCGGTATCATACCCTATCCCAAATATACGGAGAGTCAGTCGGAATACGGTCATTACGTAAGTGCAACACATTCGCAGATGATGTGCATTGAGACTATTCACCCGAATGTCGAAATGGTCAGCATGATAGCAGAGGATCTTGCCTACACATCACAGCAGCTTGTCAAACCTGCCTACTACGATGATACTCTTATCGGAAAGCAGGTGCGTGATGACGAGTCGATAGAAATGCGTGATATCATATTCTCATCGAGAGTTTTTGACGTAGGTATCTACTACAAGATAGGCGCAAATCAGACTATAGCCGCAAATCTCACCGCACTGCTCAGTACGGGAGTCAATGACTTTACCAGCAGATATCAAAAGGTGCAGGCAGGTGCGCAGCAGATGATAGACGGAATAAACGACCAGTTTGAGAGCCTCAGAAACAAGTAAAATAAAATACAAAAAAGCGGATCTTTACAGAATGAAAAAAATTATTTTTATTTGTTTGCTTTGCCTTTTGACTTTGGCAGTTGTATGCTCATGTGCCGCCGATGGCGGCACAGCGGGCACAGACAGCACCGATACCGTGCAAGGCGGCACAGAAGATGACACCGACAAACAAACACAGCAAGACGGGGAAGATATGATATCCCAAAATCAGAATGCGGACTATGTCATAAATTCTTTTTATGATCTCAACAAAAACAGCAATACCGAGCTTTCTCACGATGCCGACGGTACATATGCCAACCTTGAGCTTGATTATCGGTCAGTACAGCACCTCGATTACAAGCTGCTGAAGACCATGACGGTATATTACCCTCGGCTAAAGCATATGGCTGACGGCAGCTACATTCTTTTCTATCAGGAGGGAGAGCACGGCGATACGGTGTATTACACCCGTTCCTCCGACCTTGAGAATTGGGATGAGCCGAGGATGCTGTTTATCCATGAAGAGTCAAAGGATATAAAGTATGCTACCTGCGATGCGGTGGTGCTCGACAACGGCGAGATACTTGCCGCCTGTTCATACAGAGAGGGGAGCACATATGATATAAACCCGCAGTTAAACGGTATAGCTATGAAAAAGAGTGCCGACAACGGCGAGACATGGTCTGAGCAAAAGGTAATATACGTCGGCACGACCTGGGAGCCGTATCCGTTACAGCTCTCTTCGGGGGAGGTGCAGGTGTATTTTACAAACACGACCTGCTATTACAGGAGTCCTGCGGCGGATGCATCTACAGGCACGGCTCTTGTACGCTCTTATGACAGAGGAGATAGCTGGACGGCGGATCTGTCGGTACCGTACAGCGCTCAGATAGTTTCGCAGACTGCCACGAGAGTGTCATCGGGAGTTCAACTGTATTCCGACCAGATGCCATCTGCTATAGAGCTGCTCGGCTCGAAAAAAATAATGCTCGCCCTTGAGACGAGACTCAACAAATCGGGCTCGTACAAAATAAGCTTTTCATATTCAGCCGACAACTGGGCACAGCCGCTCGGAAAGGACGAAGAGGGACCTTCCGAGAAAATATCAAAGGCGTGGACGGGAGCGGCGCCTTATCTTTGTCAGTTTGTATCCGGTGAGATAGTGAGTGCGTACACAAGGCAGAATTATCTGACATATAGGATGGTATCCTCAGACGGAAAAAGCTATACTTCCGAGGAGTTTATGCCATTTAAGGATATATCAAAATCATATTGGGGCTCGCTTGAGATAATAAATTCACATACCGTTGTCGGTATCGGTGAGACCTTCAACAAGGTGACAGTCACAAGGACTGAGAACACCGTCGATTACGGGAAGCTCAACCTAAATCACAGCATAAGCGCAAAACGCATGACGCCTGTTATTGACGGAGACGCATCCGATTGGTCAGACAATGACGAGGCTGTATTTATCGGAAGTGTATCGCAGGCTCAGGCAAGCGTGCGCAGTGCACATGATACGGAAAATGTATATTTTCTTATCGAAAGGCTCGACAGCTATCTCGACTCTGAGGCAGACACGGTTTCACTGTATTTTGAAAGCAAGGACAGCGCAGGCTACTACAGACTGACCGTGGGGATCGGCGGTATTGTGCAGTTTGAGTATTACGACGGCAAAAAGTTTAATGAGCTTGACACATCACGTTTGTCGTGCGGACTGAAAATAAACGGAACGCCCGACTATGACGAGGACACGGATGTAGGCTACAGCGCAGAGCTGATGATACCCGTATCCGAGATAAGAGGCGTGCGCAGTGAGCTTTCCCTTTACATATCTCTTGCAAACACCGATATGAAAGAAAAGAGCGACAGAGACACTCTTACAGGGGCAAAGCTTGAGGACAAGAGCACGTGGATAAATGTAAAATATGAGTGATATCTTCATCCTCATGCATACATTGGAAAAGTAGTAAAAGCGAGGTCGGAGGGGCGTATATGCCTCCCCGACCTTCCTTGCGGTTTTCAGCATAAATATGCGCTTTTTGCGCCGTATTATAATATTTTTCTTGCAAAAACAGAATATATGTGATATTATAGAATATAGTTAGAAACAGATAAGGATCCATTCATAATGAGACAAGGTGCAAAAAATTGAAAGATATTTTATTTTTTATTTATATAGCTTTGATATCAACATTGGGAGTAGTGCTTTGCATTTATGACAAATCTGCCGCAAAACGCCCCGGAAGTGAGCGCATCAGAGAGCGCACTCTTTGCCTGTGCGGAATTCTCGGCGGAGCGCTCAGCATGCTTCTCACTATGCTGTGGATAAGACACAAGACACAGCATACGTCCATTATGGTACTCATGAGCACGGCTTCTCTTATTTGGATCTTTGTATATGCTCTTGTCTTCATTTTTTCTATGTTTTGAGGCAAATATGATTTTTATTTGAGACATCGCTTTTTTGTGTTGCCTTGACGGAGATTGCAATGTTATGTGAAAAAAGCAGACTTGCCGATGCGTTGCGGCGCTTTTACAGCAGTAATGCATATTTTGCTGTATGTATTTTGCTCGCCTCAGCATCGGTGGTTTTCAACTATGAGATCGCGGCGGCGGCAATAATGATCGTGTTGCTTGCGGCTCAGTTCTTTGTGCAGCGTGACTGCTCAAAAATGTTTTATCCCATACTGTTTATGATAGTTACGCTGGTAAACATCATGGGCGAGGATATACAGAGAGCGTCGTGGCTTGTGCTTGGTATCGTTCCGATTTTTGCCGGTATAATCTATAACATCGTTGTTTACAAAAAGAAATTTCGAAAGAACAAAATTTTTCTTCCGATGCTTGCTACCTCTGCGGCTGTGACGGCAGGCGGACTTTTCTCTATCAGCGCTGAGGAATATTTTGAGATAGGCAATATGTATTATATTGTTTTTCTCGGATTTGGTATGACGCTGCTCTGCGCTGTGCTTTATACCCTTTGGGACGGCGAAGATGTAAAAAAACTGCAGTACGAATTTATACGTGCGGTGTGTGATGCGGGAATTTTTCTCGGGGCTGTGATGCTGCTTTATTACTTGCTCAACCTCAACGAATTTACAAAGACACATCAGCTTTTAGAGATACTTGCGGACAATCCTTTTCGCAATGTGGCGGTTTGCTTTTATCTTCTATCTATGCCGTTTGCCTTTTTCTGCTCAAGAAAAAAGCAGGTATATATCTTAGGCGGTATTCTTATATTTGTTGCATGCCTTATTTCAGGCTCCCGCATGGGACTGTTGTTCGGAACAGCCGAGTTTCTTATCTGCATGGTATATCTCATTGCGATAAGTAAAAGAAAACTGCTGAACGGCATCCTTTTTGCTGTGCTTATAGTTGCGGTGTTTTTTATGAGTGATGAGGTGCTGTATCTTTATCTTGGAAGAGGCGTGGAGATAGGCGATGGCTTTATCAATCTCGGTGAGTCGAGAATAGAGCTGATGCGCCGCTCGGTGGCAGATTTCTTTTCGAGTCCCGTCTTTGGCAAAGGGCTTGGATATACGGGCAACGAGGATTGCTACAAGCCTGAGCTTTTTGAGATGAATTGGTATCACAATTTTATTTGTCAGATCGTAGGCAGTCTCGGTATAGTGGGAATTGTTGCGTACGTATATCAATTCTACGTCAGGCTCGATCTTTTGCTGAATCGAACAACGAGCTTTGGTTGGCTGATATTTTTGATGTATGTAGGTGTTTTGATGTCGGGTATCACCGATACGGGTATATTTGCACCTTTCCCGACGGTATTTTTGATGAACACGGCATTTATGCTTGTTGCGCTTGAGCATGAAGGCTTTGGAAAAACGCCCGTGTACGAGACGAATGTTGTAAAAAAAATATAATAATGTATTGTGCTTGATACAAAACAGAAAAACAAGAGGCTGTCTCATAGCTTTAACAAATTGTGAACACTATGTGCAACTCAAAAAAAACCAAGGGCATTGAAGTTGATGTCCTTGGTTTTTTGTTGCTTTTGTATATGGGATTGTCTCAAAAAAGCTTATTGCGTGCCGCCAAGTATGCGATCAATGGCTCTTTGTGCTCGGTACTTTGGTATGCTGTAGGAGAACACGGAGTCATCTTCGTGCGATGCTGACACCATTCGTGCGATGCGCTCTATCTCTTCTTTGTCTTCATTTGCGGCGTACTCGCTTTCGTACAGCTTTGCAAGTGCGGGAAGTGCCGCCGTGCGATAATTGTCAAATGCGTCATAATCCACACACTCAAGCGTGCCGTCCATATATCGAGAAACGTTATACGATGCGATGAGCGCATCCGTGTTTGAAAATGCACAGATAAGCGGCAGCAGAGCGGCGAGCAGTATGCATATCCATGTCATTTTCAGCTTTGGTACGAATTGCTTTATCACAGCGAAAACAAAGCCTAAAGCCATAAGCACCATGAATAACGAAACATACACACGCTTTTGCGTCATGCCGTATGCGTCTATATACATCAGCATTTTTGCCATTGCGGTTGCGATGAGCACAAGCGAGCTTATGCTGAGAAGCAGGGTCGATATCTTTACGGGGACGGAGATCTTGCCGTTTTTACATTTTACCAATATATGCGAGCAGAAGATAAAGAGCGCATTTACGCTTGCAACCTTACATAGCTCAAAAAAGCCGCTGCGTGCATAGTTGGAATAGATAAATCCGTCCGGGAGAGTGCCTGAAAAGGCGGCAGTATATTCCTCAAACTGAGATATGAAGAACACAACGTACAAAAACAGCAGAGGCAGAGATGCAGTGATGACGGTGACGGAGGGGAGTATGCGCTTTGCCTCGTTTGCCTTTTTGTTTGCTTCGAGTGTTGCGGCTGATTTGTTTTCCTGTCCGCAGTAAATGTATTGAGATGCCGCCGAAAATGTATACAGCGAAAGAGGTATGGCAAACAGGGAGGTGAAGATATATTCGAGCACCGTCCCGAGCCCGTCAAAAGAGAAAATATCCGAGAGAAGATCGGTAAACTTGTTTTCAAACGAGAGATTTGCGAGCACGAATGCCGTGGGTACGACGGCTATGACGATGCCGAGCAGACCGTATTTCAGAAAAGAGCCTGCCTTTTTATACTTGCCGTTTCTTATAGGGTAGAGCATCGCCGCAACAGCGTTTGCACCGTACATGAGAGGCGCACCGATAAACGCTTTTACCGCATCGTAGGCAAAAAATTCTGCCGAGGGACCGCCCGTGCCGTTTTTACGGTAAAAATACAGAAACATCAGCGTGCACACCGCAAATGAGCAGCAGCATAAAAACAGCACGAAAATATTTGAACAAAAGAGCAGAGAAGCGGCAAATGCGACGCTGTATAGCGCAAACATATATGTGAGTGTGTGTACCCCCTCGCTTTTTTTGATTTTGATATGCACTGTGATGAGCACAAGCGCAAGCACCGATACGATAAAGCTGCCAAGAGGGTATACTCCGAACGGAAATGATCTGCAGATCACAAATCCGAGGATGTAGCAGGCAAGAGCGCCGACAGACTCGTAGGCTGAATACACCCGCTTTTCCTTTTTCGGGGGAGTGTAATACATCGCATTGCACGAGCCGTTATACGGGTTTGGTCCGGAGGCTTGCTCTTGTGCTTTGTTTTGCGTGCTTTGCTCATTGCAAGGGGCGTTGTTTGTGCTTTGGTCCTGAAGGTTTTGTTCGTTCATGTTTTTCTCCTTTCAAGCTTAGTTTCGATATGTATCAGTCTGGGATATATTCGATTATGTCCTCCACTTTGCAATCAAGAGCCTTGCATATTGCCGAAAGGGTAGAGAAGCGTATTGCTTTTGCCTTGTTGTTTTTTAAAATAGAGAGGTTGGCGAGTGTTATTCCCACGCGGTCGGCAAGCTCTCCGAGTGACATTTTTCGCTTTGCCATCATTACGTCAAGATTTATCACTATCATAATTCACCTCATACGGTATAGTCGTTTTCTGCTTTTATCTCGGTCGCCTCTGCGAGCACAAAGCGCACCACCAACAACAGCACTCCCAAAAACAGCGCAGCAAACGACAGAATATACGACAGCGTAAAGAAAAATCCAAGCGCAAAGAATATCGTACACTCGGCAAAGCAAAAAAACGAGAGAGCGGTCATTACCACAAACGTGGAGGAGGAAAAAATAATGCCGTCCTTTACATTCTGCAAAAGTCTCAGCAGGGTGAGCAATGCTCCGAGGGCTACAGTGAGCGCTGCATATATAAGCCATATAATGGTTGTGTAGCTGTTTTGCAAGTCGGCAGACTTGTTTTGGATATACAGTCCTGTAATCTTCGGCGCAAAAAACATCAGAAATATCACCGATGTTATGAGCATGGCTGTGAGGATAAAGGATATTACCGTGTACAAGTTTTTGTTTTTCATATATCTCTCCGAAAAAGTTATATTTTGGTATGCCTTTTTCTATAATATAGCATACCTACAATCAAATGTCAATAAAAATTTATTGAAAAACAATAAAAACAAATTGTAAATCAATAAAACGGCTCTAAAAGCTTTTGTATAGGAGGCTATTTTTTTCAGTACAAACCTGTAAATCAAAAAAACCGAAGCGGCACATTACCTTTTCATCGAATGCACCGCTTCGGTTTTTTTATTTAAAGCCGTTTTACCGGCAAAAGCGAGGTGATATAAAGCCCTCCTTGCGTGTCGTTCATATACCTGCAAAGTTTTTATGGCATAGGAAATTACACGGATACTCACCCGCTGTTTTGCATTTCTTCAGTAACAGAAAAACAACGGCAGGCGAGAGGATGGAGGCGGGCACTGCCCGCTTTTATGGCATTTGCAGCAGCCTTTCGCCTTTTTTAATTTCTGTTGCTAATGCCACCGCATAATTAAAAAATCCTTTTTAAAATATATGCCGACAAATCAATTAATAATTTATTTTTTGTATTTGTTTACAATTTGTATACGGAATTAGGTCAAGGCGGCAGAATAAAATCTATCATCTTTCGTCAATATAGACAATTAATTTTACTTTTTGTTTTTTTCTTTGTGCAATATTTCTCAAGAAAATTTTACCATAGGTCTGTTTATGTTGTCAATACTTTATTTAAATCTGTTTTCGAATATTTTTATTATAAAATATCTCATTGGTTCTTTTTGTCGTTTCTTGTCAAGATGTATTACTTTTTTATTTTTCACCTTTACTTGTATCGCTTTCTCAATTTTATTCAGTCGCAAACGCAAGGATGAATACGGTATTCCGACCAATTCGGATAATTACATCTCAAACAATGCCATAAGTAAAACCAAGCTTTTGCCGAAGTTCGGAAAAGTGTCTCTATTATATAAAACACTTAAAAAGCAAAATATGAGACAAATTTTTATATTGTTTACAAATTGTTCATATGTTTTTTCGCAAATAAAAGATATCATAGGGTAGATGCTGCTGCTAATTATAAAAATTTTATTTATGCTGTAATGTGAGAGGCATTTTTTCTGTTTATTAGAGTGAAAGGGCCTTTTAAAACAAATCAGAAGTGGAGGAAAATATGGAAGATAAGCAGATAATAGACCTATATTGGGAGCGCTCCGAGACTGCTATCACAGAGACAGATAAAAAATACGGACGGTATTGCCATTACATTGTGTATCAGATACTTTCTGACGACGAGTGCGCAAAGGAGGTAGTCAATGACACGTACCTGAAAGCATGGAACACCATACCTCCAAAGCGCCCTGATCCTTTAAAACCGTATCTCGGAATGCTGAGCCGTCAGCTTGCACTTAATAAATATGAAGAACAGCACGCTCAAAAACGCGGAGGACAGATGGCGCTTGTGCTTGACGAGCTCTCTGAGTGTATTTCGGAGGGGAAGGGCGGTATTGACATAGGAGACAGCTTAGCTTTGCGTGAGGCTCTTAATAAATTCGTATGGTCCCTGCCGAGAAAAACGCAAAAGATCTTTGTTCGTCGGTATTGGTATGCAAGCCCTATTTGCGAGATCGCACAGGAATATTCTATAAAAGAAAGCAATGTAACGGTTCTTCTGCTTCGAACCAGAAAAAAATTAAAGCAATTTTTAGAAAAGGAGGGATTTGATATATGACAAGTAAAAATATTTTTAAAGAGCTTGGTGCTCTTGACCCGCAGCTTATTTTAAATGCGGCACCCGTGCAAAATAAACAAAGCCGAGTCGGCAGTCTGCGGCTCAAGCTCGTTGCTGTAGCGGCGTGCTTTTGCATGCTATTGGCGGGTGCGGTATGTCTTGTTCCCATGCTGATAAGGGAGGATGACCCTATTGATGAGAATAGGGGGAATGAAAGTACAGACGCCTCGTCCGCCGCAGACAAAACGCCGTATTACGGTTTTGTGTGGGAGTCAAATTCGGGGGTTTTCGGCATTGATACAGAAGAAGAGACGGTAGTAATAGAAAGTTCATTGGCTGTTATTCAAGATGATGCATACACCTCTTATCTTTCGAGCCGTGTTATTGATGAAAGCTATGTAGGAGAGAAGATAGGTGATGTTGAGGTAAAGGTATTTTGGAGAAATTTCCTCGAAAACAAGGATACCGATATCGTTTATCTCGATGCCGAGATATTTATGATAAAAAAGGTCAGCCGTGATGCGGCAATATGCCTCAAATACACGGAGGCGGACGATCGTTACACCACCACGCATTACTACACCTTTGTAAATCAAGAGTTAAGAGTAGATACCTTAGGAGAGCTATATGATGCTTTTTGTGTTTCAGATTATATTACACTCAAGGATCGTGTAGGAATATATGAAGTCGTCCCCAGAGAAGATCATTCGTCACGCAAGGGATACAGCCTTGACAGCGATGCTCTTGACATTTTGCGAAGGATGCTTCTGTCAGCCGACGGCAGTGCTGTAGAGCTGAGCGAGGACACACGCTCAGCAGTGCTTGCGGATTGTACGGTTCAGGCAAGATTTTTTATATCCTTGCCGCCTGCGAGTTCTTTGTCAAGCACGGTGCTTGTACTTGATAACGGCTATATAGTTTATGTTTTCGGCGCAACTGCATATCTGTTTGATATCGGGAAAGACACCGCATCCGACATCGTTGATTTTGTCTATAGGGAAGGGAAGCTCATACAAACGGCAGAAGACTCTGTGGTGAGCGAGACAGCAAAGGCAGAGTAAAGGCTGTGTAAAAAAGCGGGCAGTGCCCGCACACATCCTCTCACCTATCGTTATATTTCTATTACAGAAGAACAGCAAAGGGCGAGTAAGGATCCATACAATTTCCTATGCGAAAAAACAAAGAAGGCATCGTACAGTAAAATGCCTTCTTTGTTTTTGCATGTTTATTCAGAGATATTTTTGAACAGCATATTGCTTATCTCGACTGCACGGTTGTGCTTTTGTATTTTATATATATAACCGTGAAGCTCGGCGGCGGAATGGATGCTGTCCCCATGCTCATTTATATCGATCTGAAGTGCCACAGGAAGTGAGAGAAAAATTCTTCTGCTGCTGCGGCTTTTACGGATAAGCTCGTGCAGAGACTCGTAACGCATAATATCACCTCACAGGTAGTATGCTCAGAAAAAAGGTGAAAATGCGAGCTTTTTTTGCGTTTAGCGGCTTTTATCGGATAGATATTGCTGCACATAGTGCGCCGATACAGCTCCGTCAGATGCCGCAGTAACGACTTGACGCACGGTTTTTGATCGAACATCCCCGACAGCAAAAACGCCGGGGAGGTTTGTGCGTGTCGTTTCGTCAGCACAAACATATCCGTTCCTGTCAAGCATTACCTCATCAAAAAACAGCTCAGTCATGGGGGTTCTGCCTATGCAAATAAACACTCCGTCGCATGAAAGTGACAGTTCTTTGTCTTGGTTTGAGCTTTTGATCTTTATCCCGTCGAGCTTGTCTTTGCCGACAAGCTCTGTGACATTGAAGCTTTTGTAAAATTCAATGTTTTCGGTGCCAAAAATTGACTCGTGGTATATTTTTGCAGCAGAAAGGGCGTCTTTTCGATGAATGAGGAAAACCTTTTTGCATATTCGTGAGAGTAACAGCGCCGCCGTAGCGGCAGTATCTCCGCCGCCGATTACCGCAGTCGTTTTGTTTTTGAAAAACATTCCATCGCAAACAGCGCAATAGCTGACTCCGTTGCCGACGAGATGCGTTTCGTTCGGTAATTGGAGCTTTCGGTGCTCAGCACCCGTCGCAATAATTACCGTTCGGCTGCTGTAGGTGCCGTCGGCAATATTGACAGCTTTAATGTCTTTTGTCAGTTCAGCTTTTGTTACTTCGGCATTTATCGTGCACGCTCCGAAACGCTCAGCTCCTGCTTTCATTCTCATACCAAGCTCAAATCCGTCAATACCGCTGTCATAACCGGGATAGTTTTCTATTTGTGCCGCCTCTGACATCTGACCTCCGCCCGATGCTCTTTCGAAAACCAATGTATCAAGCCCCGCTCTTGCACAATAAAGCGCCGCAGAATATCCGCCTGCACCTCCGCCGATTATTATTACATCATAGATGTGTCCCATATTTTCACCTCCGTTTTAGGATAGTTTTTGCGTGTCGGCGTGTTATATGCGTGCTTCGCACATTTTGGATGCAGATTGAGTTGCAAACGGATTGCGGCGCTTCCGCATGCTGAAAGCAAAATTTGGTGCAATGGCAAAAATCAACTTTAAAAAATAGAAAAAGCCCCTGATGTCTGAAGACCTAATAAATAAATTTATCGGTGGATGTCGGGAGTGAATTTGTGAGTTTGAGCTTTCCCGCATCTTTTGCCTCTGCGGCTTTACTCTTTATTTCGCCTTTTGCACTTGACATTTAACTTGTTTTTTGATATAATTTTAGGGCTCGGCATGGGAATTTGTTTTTCTGTGTCATTATCAATCGGGATGTAGCGCAGTTGGGGACGTTTCCGAGCGCCGCCGGTGGCGGATAAAGCGAGGAAAAAAGAGTGGCCGCAACTTGGCGATTGGCAAGTGAGCTGTGCGAACGCAGACAGAGCCTTAGTTGCAACAGGAAGCGCGCCTGCTTTGGGAGCGTGAACAAGCGGGGAGCCCCCGCGGGCAAAAACGGCGCGCCGCGCGAAAAGCAAATCCCCAAAACCATTGCAAACACTGAAGAAATCGCCTTTATTTATGCGGGTTTTCGGCACTTTACAAAATCTCAAAAAAGCGTAAAAATCGGGTTTGACCACAGTTTGTCCCACTTCTACGCAAAAACTTAAAAATTCAATACAAAATCGGGGTGTGGCTCAGCTGGTAGAGCGGGTGGTTTGGGAGCTAAAGGTCGCTACCTGATCCCCTCTTCAAAAAAGCGAGGAAACGCGAGAAAAACGGAGGAAAAACGAGCATTTGCCGTTTGACCTACCCCCGTAAAAGTGGTTTGACCACAATTTTGACCAGTTCTGTGAGAACTACAATTTCATAAGTTTTTTCACCATCGAGGTGTAGCGCAATTGGTAGCGCGCCTGGTTTGGGACCAGGATGCTGCAGGTTCGAGTCCTGTCACTTCGACCAAAAATCGACCGTTTT